>CAMCYD010000048.1 GCA_945883785.1 Helicobacter pylori PMSS1 | reverse complement strand
ATTTCCTAAAAGGTTTTGCTATTTTTATGGTTGTTTTTGGGCATTTGCTTCAAACATACTATGTTAATTTCGACCAACTGTTTTTATTTAAACTGATTTATTCTTTTCATATGCCTTTTTTTATGCTTATAAGTGGTTATTTGGCAAATATGTCTTTACAAAAAAGTGGTTGTAGTTTTGAAAAATGCATCACAAAGAAATTTATTTATTTAATAATTCCCTTTGTTGGTTGGTATATTATTGGTTTGATTTTGCAAGGGAACTTTGTATTTTTGGATTTATTTTATTCACTTTCTTTTTTATTAACACATGTTGATTCTGGCTTATGGTATCTTTATATTTTATTTTTTCTTTATGTTTTATTGTATTTTGCTGATAAATTAAAGTATAAATACACAGTACTCTTGATACTTTTTTTAACTTTGCCTATGACAAATTTATTAGGTATAAAGCTTTTAAAATGGTATATAATTTTCTTCATTTTAGGAATGTTTCTATTTGAATATCAAACACAAATTAAAAAGATAATGAGTAACTATTTTACAAAATTGATATTTTTTGTGCCAGTTATATTTCTACTGAGTTTATACTATTGGGAGAGAGATTTTACAAAAGGCTCGCTTTTTTCCAGTCATGTGCATCTTTATGGATATAAATTTATAGTCGCAATTTTTGGAATGGTCACTATTCTTTTACTAACACAAAAACTATACAAGCTCACTCTTGCAAGAGAAATACTTGACCTCTTTGGTAAAAATAGTTTAAAAATATATATCTTAAATTTTATTGTCATAGGTTTATTGCATGAATATCTGAAAAATGATAATCAATTTTTATTGTTTGTCTTGGCTCTATTCATCTGTTATTTCATAGTTTTGATTAGCTCTTTAGTGAAAAATTTAAAAATTGTTCAAATTCTTTTTGGTGAATTTTCAAGGAATAAAAATTGAGTCAAATAGCACTTTTTATAAATAAGATACGAACTAACAAGGAGTTGTTGCTTGTTACATTAAGTCAAGTTATTGGATTGTTGTCGAGTATACTATTTATAAAATTAGTGAGTCATTATGCACCTGTTGAGGAGTATGGACTCTATTCTCTTGTGCTTTCTATCGCAGCTTTTATCGCACTTTTCCCATTTACATCGTTTGACCAGGCAATTAGTAGATATATTTCCATATATCACGAAGATAAAAATTATCATGCAAATTATACCAGTATCTTATTTCTTTATTTTTTACTCATCACCGCTTTACTGATTTTATTTGTCATTTTTTATCCATTTTTAAAACCATTTATTCCTGTTGAAATTTTGAATGTTTTTGATGTTTTGATTGTATTTAGCATGTTAAGTATTTTTAGAACAACAATTTTACAGATTGAAAATTTTAATAGAAATCGAATAAGCGTTTTGTATTCTAGAATATTTGAGGGTGTAGCACGGATTTTACTATTAATTTTTCTTGTACTTTACTCTTTCGTAAGTGCGTATAAAATTTTATGGATAACTTCTATTATTTTTCTTATCAATATAGTATGGATATTATTCTATAGAAGAACTCTTTTGACATTTCAAGGATTAAAACTCAATTTGTTAAAAATAAATTTTAAAAATTACTATAAATTTTCTGCACCATTACTTGTCTGGGCTGTTTTTAGTTGGCTTCAACTTTATGCTACAAGTTGGTTTTTGCAACATTATGAATCAGTTGAGGAGGTCGGTTATTTTACTCTACTCAATACGATAGCTTTGATTATACCAGCTCAAGTGGTAGGAATAATTGGAACTTTTATAGTTCCAATTATGTATGAAAAAGAGAGTACGCACAATGGATATACAAGGGAAAAAACAAAAGAAATAGCAATTTATTTGACACTATTTTTTGTACTAATTTTTGTATTTATGTTGTTTTTCCATGGTTTTATAGTTGAGACATTATCAAGCAGTAAATATATAGTCTATAGTTGGATACTCCCGTATCTCTTTTTAGCAGCAGCATTTTCAAATATTTCCGTTATTTGGACATATGAGTTTTTTGTGCATAAAAAAACAAAACAATTATTATTGGCACAGATATTGCCTGCTTTTGTATCGATTGTAAGTTGCTATTTTTTAATCCCAGAGTATGGGGTATTAGGGGCAGTTTATTCAGTATTGATAACTTCTTTTTTTTATTTATGTATAATATTATTTACATATCACACATCTTTTATGAGGAAAATATATGAATCTTAGAAAAATAGTTAAAGGGTCAAATATTGCAAAATATTTTTATTTTAAAGTGACATTTGTAATCAATTATGTCAAGTATTTAAATGATTATATTAAATTCAATAGATTGCTTTCTTTAAAAACAAATAAAACACTTTTTTGGAAAAATCGATATGTATGTCTTGATGATAAAACATCAACGACATCATTTGATACACATTATGTTTATCATACGGCATGGGCGGCTAGAAAATTAAAAGAAATTGAACCAAAAAAACATATTGATATTTCATCAAGTATATATTTTAATGCAATAGTTTCGGCATTTATTCCCATTGATTTTTATGATTTTCGTCCTGCGAAAATAAATTTAAGCGGACTTTCTCCTTATGGAGGGGATTTATTTTCATTACCATTTTTGGATAATAGTATTGGTTCATTATCTTGTATGCATGTATTAGAACATATAGGATTAGGAAGATATGGGGATAGATTGGATCCAGAAGGTGATGTTCAAGCAGTTACCGAGATAAAAAGAGTGTTAGCCTTTAATGGGAATTTATTAATTGTTGTTCCAGTTGGGAAGGCAACGATTAATTTCAATGCACATCGTGTGTATGGATACAACGAAGTAGTATCATTATTTAGTGAATTATCTTTAAAAGAGTTTACATTACTTACTGATGACATTACTGGTCCAGATTTTATAACTAATGCTTCACCTGAACTTGTTGAGAAACAGAATTATGGATGTGGCTGTTTTTGGTTTCAAAAATTGGAGAAATCAAATGGTAATCATTAAACTCAATGGAGGGCTTGGCAATCAGATGTTTCAGTATGCGTTTGGACGCTCTATGTCATTATCTTTGAAAGTAGAATTAAAGTTTGATATCAGTTGGTTTGATACTGTTTTGGAGCTAGAAACTCCTCGTCACTATGAGCTAGAGTGTTTTGGACTAGAAGTGCAATTTGCAACACAAGATGAGATAAAAAAGATAAAAGGTATAAAAGCACTTTTTCCTAGAATGGTTTCTCGTATCCTCGAAAAGATAAAACTATTAGAGAATAAATCATATTTTCTTGAAAAATTTTACCACTATGACCCATCCACACAACTATGTAGTGATAATACCTATTTTGAAGGATATTGGCAAAGCTATAGATATTTTGAATTCTATAAGAGTCAAATAAAAAATGACTTTTTGGGTAAGTATAAACTTACAGAGAACAACCTTACATTGAGCCAAGAGATACAATCCTGCAATGCAGTAAGCTTGCATGTAAGGCGTGGGGATTATGTCACAAACAAAAGTGCGACAGATTATCATGGAGTGAGTCCGCTTGATTACTATTATCAAGCGATTGGACAGATTATCCAAGAAGTGCAAAGTCCAGTTCTTTATATCTTTTCAGATGATATCGCTTGGGTAAAGGAGCATTTAGAAGTTAGTTTAAATGTTGTCTATGTAGAAAACAGAGCAGAAAATAAACCTTTTGAAGATATCTATCTGATGCATTTATGTAAACATAATATTATCGCAAATAGTAGTTTTAGTTGGTGGGGAGCATATTTAAATAGTTATGCACAAAAGATTGTAATCGCACCGAAAAAATGGTTTAGTGATTCTTGTATCAATACGGATGATTTGATACCGAATAATTGGAGAAGAATATAATGTCACAACCATATTTTTCAATAATTATTCCAACATTTAATTCGTACGAAAAGTTACTCAGAGCCATTGAGAGTATTAAGAGTCAAACTTTTACTGATTTCGAAGTTATAATTGTTGATGATGGCTCAACAGATGGGACACAAGTGAAGATTCAAGAAAGTATCTATGAAAAGATACACTATTTTTATAAAGCAAACGGTGGTCCAGCGAGTGCAAGAAATCTGGGAATTAAAGAAGCATCTGGAGAATATATCTGTTTCTTAGACGCTGATGATGAGTTTATGCCAGAGAAGCTCTTGGAATATTACACTGCATCTCAAAATGGTGAAGTGTTTCTTTTTAGTGATGCTGAGTATTTCAACGAAAAAACAAAAAGCTCCACTCTTTTTTCAAGCAAAGAACAGATGCCGTATGGTAACTGTTTTCAAAGTCTTATGGAAAATAATTTTATCGTTGCATCAACGGTATGTGTCAAAAAATCTGTTTTGGAATCGACTGCTTATTTTGATGAAGCATTATTTGTCGAAGATTATGATTTATGGCTGAAGATTGCACAAAAATATCCTTTGACCTACATAGAAATTTTTTTGAGTAAATACTATATCCATGAGTCAAATATCAGTAGTAATGTTCAAAGAACTTACACTTCATTAATAGCAATTTACTCAAAATGGAGTTTTTCATCGCTTATTGCTATGAAGAATCTACTTAAATATACTTTTGTCCTATCGCTACATCGTATGGGAATTAGAAAATGAAAATCTTAATAACAACAGAACAGTATTATCCAGTACAATCAGGTGTTTCTACGGTTGTGGCATCAATTGCTGAGGAGTTGGTTGCATGTGGATTTTATATCTCAGTTGCTACTGGTTTTTTAAACCGAACAATGTTAGAACACAATGGCGTGAAAATTATAGAGTTTAAAATTAAGGGTGGATTTGGAAATTATTATCGAGGTGAAACGAAAGAGTATAGAGATTTTATGCTCAATAGTGATTTTGATGTCATTATAAACGAGTGTGTTCAGACGTGGACGACAGATTTGATACTCAAAGACCTACCTCAAATTAAGGGAAAAAAATATCTTCACTCTCATGGTTTCTCTCTTCTATCTAATAAAACTAAAAATCTTTGGGCATACATAAAATCAAAGTTTTATTATCAAACGCTTCACATTTATCTTAAAGAATATGAACACATTTTTTTGTTGCATGAGAATACGGTGGAAACACCCTATCTCAAACGATATAAAATTGAGCAGTTTTCTTATTTACCTAATGGTGTTAATAGAGAGTTTATCTGTGATAAACAAGAAAATAAAGAAAATAAAGATAATAATGGGTATCTGCTCAATATCTCTAACTATTTTCCTATGAAAAATCAGGAGTTTTTGTTGGAGGCTTTTTATATGTCAAATACAAAACTAAAACTAATTTTAATAGGAAGTTCTGTTTTAAAAGATTATTTGAATTATCTAAAATCTTTAAAAATAAAATTTGATAAAAAATATGGATTGAAAGAGGTAGAGTTTTTACTCGATATTTCAAGAGAGAATACTATCAAATACTTACAAAATGCTACACTTTTTTTGCATTCAAGTAAGCTTGAAGTGTTTCCGATGGTGATTTTAGAAGCTATGGCAAAGGGTATCCCTTATATTTGTACAAAAGTTGGTAATGTAGAAACTCTTCATGGTGGAGTGAGTGTTGATAATAGAGCTGAAATGGCTTTGGGCATTAATAAGATTTTAGAAAATGAGGAGTATTATAATCAGTTAGTTTTTGATGGTATCGCGTCTATGAAACAAGAATTTAATTGGCAAAAAATAGTTCAAAATTTAATAGTAAAAATAGGGTTGGTTTAATAAATGTCAGATACTGCTACTGTAAAAATTTCTGTAATCATAGCTATTTATAATGGTCAAAAATATATAAAAGAGACTATAGAAAGTGTTTTAAATCAGAGTTATAAAAATTTTGAAATCATTACAGTTGTGAACTGTTCAAATGATGAGACGATTAAAATTTTAAAAAGCTTTAATGATGATAGGATTAAGATATTTGAAACAAATATCTGCCAGCTCAATTTTAATCTTAATTATGCACTTTTACAATCATCAGGAGAGTACATAGCAAGAATAGATGCGGATGACATCGCGGTATATGATAGATTTGAAAAGCAAGTGGAGTGTATCCAAAAATATAATTATGATGTTGTTGGAAGCAATATTGAATATATAGATGAAGATTCTAAATCTATTGGATATAAGAAATGTCCAGAAACAAATGAAAAAATAAGAAACTATATTTACTATAAAGGTACTATTGCTCATCCCTCTGTGATGTTTAAAAAAACTTTAATTTTAAAATATTCAGGATATATGGGTGGAAAAGTAAGTGAAGATTATGATTTATGGCTGAGATTGATGCGTGACGATTCTATAAAATTTTACAATATACAAGAAAGTCTAACAAAATATAGGATTCATTCTTCGCAATCAAAAGGTAACAAATATGCCTATGCTGAAGTGGCAGGTTATTTTTTAAGAGAAGCACTTCATTTAAAATCATTTAAATGCTTGATTGGATGTTTAGTGCATATCGGAAAGTACATTTTAAAATGAAAAATAAAAAAACTTTTGGTTTTCTCTCCCATCTTGACCTCAATCTTTATCTTTTTCGTACACCTATTATGAAAGAGCTTCAAAAACGAGGTCATAAAGTGTATGCAATTTGTCCAAAAGGGGATAAAAATCAAGCTTTAAAAGAGTGTGGATTTGAAGTGGTGAATTATCAGATAGATAGAAAAGGGCTCAATCCTTTTAGTGAAAAAAAAGCGATTGACAATATTTACCATGCTATCAAAGATTTACATTTGAATGTTTTGCATACTTTTACCGCAAAACCAAATATTTATGGAACATTAGCAGGAAAAAGGGCAGGTGTCCCAATTATTCTAAATCTTGTAGAGGGGCTTGGTTCTTTTTATGTCAAAGATACGATGAAAAATATTGTGATAAGAACTTTGATGGAGAGGCTTTACAAAAAAGCTTTTAGCCTCTCAAATGGGTGTGTTTTTGTAAATAGTGATGACCCAGCTTATATGGTTCAAAAAAAGCTGATTTCTAAAGAGAAAGTAAAAATAATCAAAAGTGTGGGAGTAGACACTAAAAAGTTTGATATGGCACTCTTTGATGAGGAGAAAATCCAAAATATTAAACAAAAACTTGGAGTTGAAAATAAGCTTATCGTCCTTATGGTTGCTCGTGCTATTTGGGATAAAGGTGTGAGGGAATATTATGAATCAGCTAAAATCTTACAAGAAAAATATCCAAATGTGAAGTTTATCTATGTAGGTGATACAGATGATGGGAATCAAACTTGCACTAGTAGGGAGTTTTTACAAAATGGTGAAGTCCTTTGGCTTGGACATAGAGATGATATAGTGGAACTCACTGCAATAAGTGATATTTATGTTTTGCCAAGTTTACGAGAGGGACTCCCTGCAACTTTGATGGAAGCGACCTCTATGGGTAAACCAATCGTGACAACAGATACTTTTGGGTGTCGTGATGTGGTAGAAGATGGAAAAAATGGTTTTTTAGTTCCGATTCGTGATGTCAAAAGTTTGTCGCAAAAAATAGAAGTTTTGATAAATGATTCAATCTTGCGAAATACAATGGGTCAATTTGGAAGAAAAAAAGCAGAAGATGAATTTGATATTGGAAAAGTTGTGAAGCAATATATGGCATATTATGGAGCAATTTTAGGATGAAAAGATTATTTGATATTATGTTGGCACTTTTTTTGATTGTATTATTTGCCCCAATTTATTTAGTGGTAAGCTTACTTATTTATTTCAAAATGGGAACACCAATACTTTTTCGACAGCTTCGTCCAGGGTACAAAGGGAAGATATTTGGGATTTATAAATTTCGTACAATGACAGGCGAAAAAGATGAAAATGGTGAATTGCTTCCAGATGAGAAGCGACTTATTGGGATTGGAAAGTTTATAAGAAGTACGAGTTTAGATGAGTTACCACAACTATTGAATGTCTTAAAAGGGGAGATGAGTTTTGTTGGTCCAAGACCACTTTTGGTAGAATACCTTTCTCTTTATAATGAGGAACAAAAAAAAAGACATGATGTAAAGTCAGGGATTACAGGTTGGGCACAAGTGAATGGTCGAAATGCTATTTCATGGGAGCAAAAGTTTGAGTACGATGTGTGGTATGTCGATAATCAATCATTTTTTTTAGATATGAAGATACTTTGGCTTACATTTTTAAAAGTGCTTAAAAGAAGTGATATTAGTTCAAATACAAATGTCACTATGGAAAAATTTAAAGGGAATAATATATGAATCAAAATCGTTTTTCTAATTGGAAATACCCAGAGATTGAAGAGGGAAAACTTACTGTATATAATTGGATTGTACAAAATAAGGATGGGCTCAAGTTGGGTTTTGCGACTGATATTGGAGCTTTTAGTTATATCAATGCAAAATATGGAGTGGAGATTGAAGATGAGGTGCAAATTGGTTCTCACTGCTCAATCTATTCGGTATCGACTATTGATAACAAACAAGGAAAAGTGATTTTGAAAAAGAATTGTAAGATAGGGAGTCACTCGACTGTTTTACCAAATGTAACTATTGGGGAAAATTCTATCATTGGTGCTCATAGTTTGGTGATATCAGATATTCCAAGTAATGTGATAGCATTTGGAGTTCCAGCAAAAATAATAAGAGGGATAAATGACTAAAAGAATTGGAAAATAACCAATGACAAAAAAAGAACTTTTAACTAAACTAAACGATATCGAATGGGAAGATTTTGAAGTAAAGCTTGCTCGTGGCGGAGTGCCAAAAAGTGCTTGGGAAAGTGTAAGCGCTTTTTCAAATACCGCTGGTGGTTGGCTTGTATTTGGAATAGAAGAAAAAAATGAAAGTTTTACTACAGTAGGAGTTGAAAATCCTTCAAAAGTAGAACATGAATTTTTGAATATTCTCAATGGTGAAAAATTTAATATCAAAATAAGAGTAGATGCTTACAAGTACAACTTTGATAATAAAATCGTATTGGCTTTTTATATCCCTATTTCAAAACAAAAGCCTGTGTACTATAACAGCTTGGCAAATAGTTTTATACGAAGTGGAAGTGGTGATAGAAGAGCTACAAAAGAGGAGATAGATACGATGTATCGAGACCAATCGTTTGGTACAAAAACATCTGAAGTGATAGAAAATTATACGATAGAAAATCTTTCGTCGGTTTCTTTAAATCAGTACAAAGAGTATCTTCAAATAGCAAATCCAACATCACATTATAATAAACTGAGTATTGAGGAGTTTTTGCACAAAGTTTCAGTTTTGGTTGATGGTAAACCTACCTATGCAGGACTTTTATTTTTTGGAAAGAGAGAGAGTATTGAGAGATATTTTATTGATTTTAGAATTGACTTTTTTGAAATACCAGGAATGAGCATATCTGATGCAAAAGTGAGATACACCTATAGATTACCAGAACAAGAGAATCTTTGGGATTATTATTTTATACTTTTCGAGAGAGTGACTATGCGAATTGATAAGCCCTTTAAGCTTGACGGTATGGGATTTGCAAAAGAAGATTATCCCTATATTGATGCTCTTAGGGAAGCTCTTGTAAATATGCTTATGCATGCGGATTATTTTTCACTGATAAAATCTCGGGTGAGAGTTTTTAGTGACAAAATAGAATTTTTCAATGCAGGAAGCTACCCAAAGCCTATAGAGTATTTTTTAAATAGTGATACATCAATTCCTAGAAATCCCATCCTTGCTAAGTTATTTCGTGCAGTAAAATTGGCTGAAAATGCTGGATATGGGTTTGATAAAATGATAGATGGATGGAAAACACATACAAGTCTACCGATACAGTTTGAAACAGATATGGATATGAGTTTGACTACTTTTTATTTAGAGAAAATTGAGTTTATTGCCCAAGTTGAGGCCCAAGTTGAGGCCCAAGTTGAGGCCCAAGTTGAGGCCCAAGTTGAATTGAATGAAACGGAAAAAAAGATATTAGAATTTTTAGCTTTAGAAAATCTTTCATCTGCCGGACTGGCTGAAAACTTAGGGCAAAAAAGTTTATCTGGTAGTTTGAAGAATGCTATTAAACATTTATTAGAAACGGGAGGTATTGAGTTAACTATCCCAGATAGGCTAAAAAGTCCAAAGCAAAAATATAAATTAAAGGAAATGAAACTGTGACTACAAGAATTTTTTTAAGTGCACCACATATGGGTGGCAATGAGTTAAAATATATTGAAAAAGTGTTTGAAAGTAACTACATAGCACCGCTTGGAGAGTATGTCAATAAATTTGAAGAGAGTATCAAAGAGTATACGGGAGCTAAAAATGCCCTTGCACTAACAAGTGGAACGGCTGCTATTCATTTAGCTTTAAGAGTTTTAGGTGTGAGCGAAGATGATGATGTTTTGGCATCAACATTCACTTTTATAGGTTCAATCAATGCAATTTTGTATCAAAATGCAAATCCAATTTTTATAGATAGTGACTTGGAGTCTTGGAATCTCTCTCCAAAACTTTTAAATAAATATCTCTGTGAGTGTGAGAAAAAACCAAAAGCTTTGATAGTGACTCATCTGTATGGGCAATGTGCAGATATAGAAAAAATCGCTGATATTTGTAGACTTCATGGAGTTTATTTGATAGAAGATGCAGCTGAAAGTTTGGGAGCTATTTACAATGGTCGTCATACAGGAACTTTTGGAGATTTTGGAATTTATAGTTTTAATGGGAATAAAATATTGACAACTTCGGGTGGTGGAATGTTGGTTTCATCCAATAAAGAGTGGATTGAAAAAGCAAAATTCTACTCTACTCAAGCAAAAGAGCCATTTATCCACTATGAACATCTTGAATATGGATATAACTACCGAATGAGTAATGTCCTAGCTGCTATTGGAGTAGGGCAGATGGAAGTGATAGAGGAGAGAGTGGCTAAAAAAAGGGAGATTTTTGAGTGGTATAAAGAATTTTTAGGGGATATTTTGGAGATAACATTTATGCCAGAACTCGCAAATTCCAGAGGAAATCGTTGGCTTACTGCTATGATATTTGCAAAAGGTGACTATAACCAAATAATGAAAGCTTTAGAAGAGGTCAATGTAGAAAGTCGTCCACTTTGGAAACCGATGCATATGCAAAAACTTTTTTCTAATGCACAAGCTATCACAGATGGGACAAGTGAAGAGCTTTTTAATAAAGGGCTTTGTGTTGCAAGTAGTACCACCATGACTAAAGAGGATGTGAAGATGATATGTGATGTGATACAAAAGAGTTTAGAAAATAACTATGTATAGATTTTTACAACCATCACGCTTTAAAAGAAACTTTTTTTTCATCTTAGCAGATATAGGTATAATCCTCCTATCTATTATTTTAGCTTTCAACTTTCGTTTTGATTTTTCAGTTGAACCGCCTCATTTTATAGGTATTTATGCTTCAATTATTTTTTTAACATTGTCAAGGATTGTCGGATTCTATCTTTTCAAAGTGTATGATATTAGTTGGAGACATTTTAGTATCAATGATTTATTGAGTTTGATGTATGTTTTGATACTTTCCTCTATGGCATTAGTTATTTTTACTTATTTTGTAAGAGAATTTGGAGTGATTATTCCAAGGTCTGTGATACCTATGGAGTTTTTTATCTCATTATTTTTGATTTTTGCTCTTAGGATAAGTAAACGAGTGTATCTTGAAAATTTTCTCAAAAATAGTGCATATATTCCTACTGTTATCATAGCAAATGCTGATAAATCCATTGCTATTATAAAGTCTTTGCAACAAGCAAATTCAAAATACAAACCATTTGCCATCATTGATGATCATTATGAAAGTATGAAAGTGAACAATGTTCCAGTGTATGCTTTAAAGCATTTAAAAGCAATAAATATTGAATTTGAAGCAGCAATTTTAGATGATGCGATTGATGCAAAACTGATTTATCCAATTTTGAAAGAGTTGAAAATAGAGGATATTAAAGTTGTAGCCTCTTATTCGGATTATCAAGCAAATTTCAAAGAGATTTCGGTTGAAGATTTGTTAGCACGACATCCAAAAGATTTGGATAAAAAGTTGATTGAAAATTTTATCTTAAATAAGAAAGTCCTTATTACGGGTGCTGGCGGAAGCATCGGGAGTGAGATAGCAAGACAATGCGCATCGTTTGGTGCAAAACAACTTATTTTACTTGACCATAGTGAATTTAATCTGTATCAAATAGCCGAAGAATTAGAAAATCATAAGCCAATCCTTGTGATGCAATCTGTTGTCAACTTAGAGTTACTAAACAATACTTTTGCTATTCATAAGCCAGATATTGTTATCCATGCTGCAGCTTACAAGCATGTGCCTCTTGTGGAAGAAAATATCACAGAAGGTATCTTAAATAATGTAATAGGGACAAAAAATACAATTGATTGTGCTATCAAGTATGGCGTTGGTAAGTTTCTTCTTATCTCAACAGATAAAGCTGTAAGACCAACAAATGTGATGGGTGCAACTAAAAGGATTTGCGAACTCTATTTGCAAAATGTAGAGAGTCAAAATACAGAAGTTGTGGCTGTAAGATTTGGAAATGTTCTTGGAAGTAGTGGAAGTGTGATACCAAAATTTGCCTCTCAAATAGAGCAGGGGAAAAATATCACAGTTACACATCCAGATATTACAAGGTATTTTATGTTGATTCCAGAAGCTTGTGAATTAGTGCTTCAAGCAGCAAGTATTGGAAAAGGTGGAGAGATATTTATCCTTGATATGGGGGAACCTGTAAAGATTGCTGATTTAGCTCAAAAAATGATAGATTTGAGTGGAAGAGATGATATAAAAATAGAATTCATAGGACTTCGAGCGGGGGAAAAACTGTACGAGGAATTGCTTATTGATGAGAGCGATAGGAGAACGGATTATGAGTCTATCACTGTTGCTGGTAGAAGTGAATACAATATTATAAAATTAGTTCAAGATATCCAAGAATTAGTGGATATAAAAGATAAGTTATCAAAATTAAGAGAGATAGTGCCAGAGTTTGAACACAGATTGAACTGATTTTGACGACGATTTTATAGTTTGCTTTTGGATAGCTATAAGTGCCTCCAACTAATTATCCTCTAAAAACAGTTTAAGCTAAAGCACCATTGCATCGTTGGAATTTCTTGACTTACTACCGTAAGTCTGCAAACTTCCGCCTTGCACTGGCACTTCATCTTAAACTCTTTTTTGTAGAGTTTAATTAGTTGGAGGCACTTACCAAATGCTGAATGGCTACAATTTATTTTTTATAGGAATTCTAAAATGAAATATTTGCTCGACAACAAAACAACAATTGAAAAAAGTCTCCTTTTTTGGTTTGATAGGTTTATACGATACAAACTTACAAATCTTACAAACAGACATGTAAAAGATAAAGAATTATTTGGACAAATTTTACAAATATTAGCAACGGGTACAAATGATATTAATGGACTTAAAAATGTAGTTAAAGAGGTAAGAAATCTTGGTCTTAGTGGGATAAATACTTATTTTAATCCAATCTATAAGCTTTTTAATTACCTAAACCCTTTGCATCTAAAATCTATGAGAAATATAGATGAAGAACTGTTGAGCGACTTTTTAGCTATCTATACAAGTGCACTTTCCGATGCTTCCAAAAAAAATCATCGTATAGCTCTTATTTCTTTTTTTGGCTATGTGGACAAACAAAACTTTGCAGATGAAACAAATGAAACAAATGCATATTTATATAATATTGAACTCAAAAACTGGGGGGGCATCAAGGGGAAAAGTGGTACGAAAATTCCTTCATTTATGAATGAAAACGAAATACATAAATTTGTGGAAGCAGTAGAGCAATATCCATTTAGCCTTAAGCTTCAAGCTCGAAATAGACTTGTGATAAAGACTATAATTTATACTGGAATTAGGGTTTCTGAGGCAATAGGTATCAAAATGAAAGATATTCACAAGGAGAAAGATATCTATATGATTGAAGTTCGAGGAAAAGGAAATAAGCCACGAGTTGTTATGATAAAAGAATCTGTAATCCAAAAAGATTTAGAAGAATGGCTTTTAATACAAAGGTGCGAAGATAATCTTCTTTTTTGCAATCAAAAAGGAAAACCCCTTACTCAAAGCTACATAAGCAGAACGGTCGAAAATATATTGATTTCGGTCGGAATTAGAAAAGAAAAAAACGGTGCACATATGCTCAGACATTCTTTTGCAACTTTGCTTTATTTAAAACATAGGGATTTGATATTGGTGCAAGAAGCACTAGGGCATAGCGATATAAATACTTCTCGTATTTATACCCATTTTGATAAAGAAAGATTGATGAAGACTACCGATTTGATGTAGGAAACTTATTAGAGGATTTCTTAATTTCTAATATGTTATCCTTGCTGTATGAAAAATACAGTTGATAATATTTTTAATCTTGTAAATTATTGGCAAGAAAAAAGGCTTCTTTTGAGTGCCATACATCCAGACTTTTATCACAATAAATATGTTATGTTGGCACTTCTAGGTGTTTCGCCACAAGTCATATCTTCAACAAATTTGGCAAAAAAAGATATGTGGAATCATCAACTTAAAAAATACAATATGGGCGATGATATACTTAAAAACATAAGTAAAACAATTTTATCGGATATTGATTTTGTAAAAAAAGCTATCGTGAAATACAATAGAACTTATTTGTATTTGAGTGAGGAACTCCAAAGAAATCGTGATATTGCGGTTGTTGCTGCTAAATTTGAAACAGATGTGTATCTCCAAAATGAGCCAATTTTGAAGTTTATGTGTGAAGAATTTCAGAATGATATTGAAATCGCAGCACTCGCGACCATGAGAAATATTGATAATTTGCAGTATTCAAAAAGTTTGCAAAATAATAGATATTTTTTAATTGATATGATAAATCTTATTTACGAAAAAGAGATTCGATATAAGGTTTTGAGATATATGAATCCAGAATTGCTGAAAGATAAAAGATTTGTAAGCAAGTTGGGGTGTTTTGATGGGCTTTGTGAGAATTTTAGAGGGGATAGTTCTTTTGTCGCGTATTCTGTTGAAAATGATATTGGGATACTTAAAAAAACAGAGATATTTGATGAGAAAATAGTAAAAGCTATATTTAATTCCAAAGATTATGCTAAAGATAAAACTCGTGCAATTGTGATGTTGTTTCGATATATCGAAAAATTTAATTATGATTATGAAGAATTGGAAACAAAAATAAAAGACAAAAAGCTTCTCCGTAGACTTTTTTGGGAACTAGCTCAGGTTGCTAGTGATGAGTTTATTTAAAAAGTTAAAAATACAATAAAAAAAGGTTTGAATTTGGTTGCAATTATAGATTATAATATGGGAAATTTGGCATCAGTGTACAATGCTTGTAAGCTAATAGACCAAAAAGCAGTGATAGTTTCTAATCCAAATGATGTAAGAAAATACGATAAAGTTATTCTTCCAGGTGTTGGAGCATATGGTGACGCTATGGAAAATTTGAATTCTACAGGGATGAGGGATGCTATAAAAGAGTTTGCAAAAAGTGGAAAATCTATGATTGGGATTTGTCTTGGGATGCAATTGCTTTTTGAAAGTAGTCAAGAATTTGGTTCTCATGAAGGACTTGGGCTTATTGAAGGAAAAGTTATCGCTTTTGATAAAACAAAAATGGATATGGAAAATCATAAGGTTCCTCATATGGGATGGAATAAGATTTTTCATAAACCAAATAAATTATTTGATGGTTTGGAAAATCCATATTTGTATTTTGTCCATTCGTATCATGTGGTTACAAAGGATATGTATACTATTGGAACAACGCACTATGGATATGATTTTGCAAGTGCGGTACAAAAAGAGAATATCTATGGGTTACAGCCACATCCTGAAAAATCTCATGATAATGGGATACGAATTCTTAAAAATTTTATGCAACTATAAGCATTGTTCCTTGTACTAAAATGGAAAATTCGTGAGACTTTATTATTTTAAATGGTATTAGCTTTTAAAAAGTCCACTTCCAACTCGTATCATATTTGACCCACAAGCAATTGCAAGTTCAAAATCTCCACTCATCCCCATAGAACAAATTTCCGCTCCATCGGACTTATCAAATATCTCTTTTGTGAGACGAAAACTTTTGATGATATCTTCTCTATCTTCACTATTTGCTCCAATACTCATCACCCCTTTGAGTTTGATATTTGTGTATTTTTCTTGAATAATTTTGTATATCTCGACTGCATCTTTTGGCTCAACACCAGATTTTGTATCCTCAAAAGCACTATTTATTTGAACTAAACAATTCATAGTTTTGTTTTTTGCTTTGAGCTTTTTATCTAATTCCTCTGCCAAATCCAAACTATCCAAAGAGTGCATCAAAACAGGATTTGTATCGATAAGAGTATTGATTTTGTTTTTTTGTAAAGTCCCTATAAAATGCCACGAAATAGGGTACTCGTCAAGTTCCTCTTGTTTTTGTTTTAAGTCTTGTACTTTATTTTCACCAAAAGCCCTTTGACCAGCTTTATAGACATTTGCAACATCATCACTTGTATTGTATTTGCTGACCCCAACGATTTGTACTATCTTGTGCTGACTCACTTGCAGTCTTGCAAATTCCACTTTTTTGATAATATCATCAAGATTTTGTATTGCTTTTTGTTTTGTTAACATTTTGTATCCTTTTCTTATATTGTCTCTTTAATTTTTTAGTATTTTATCTTTTTATTTTAGTGAGCCACTTGCAAATTCAAAGATGTTGAGTATGAATAGTAGCAATTATTAGATTTTCACTTTAAAAATCACTATTTACTCCCTGTAAATGGTTATTTTTAAAGTGAAAAGATGATGATTGAAA
>CAMCYD010000047.1 GCA_945883785.1 Helicobacter pylori PMSS1 | reverse complement strand
ATTATAGCTAAAAAGTGCTTATAAAACCCATAAATAAGGTATTCTATAGAGATAAATAATGAAAATATTTTAGTGAATTTTACTTAATATTTATATGATTATTGTAGGTCTTAATTTAATGTTAAAAGCTTGGGTGCTGAATGGTTACGATATTAGACTTATCAACTCCCATCCCAAAAGCTGTAGTTGCTACTATAATATCAATATTATTTTCAATATAGTCTTTTAATATTTCCATTTTCTCTTGTGCTTCAATCTTGGAGTGGAACGATTTTGAAATCTTTTGGGTATCTGTTGCTAATCTTTGTGCTATCTCATCACACTCTTTTGTGGAAGTTGGAATATAAACTAAAGTTGCCCCATCATGTTCATTGATCAATTTTAATAATTCAACATATTTATCTTTACTGTTTGAAGGAATTGATTTGTAATGGAGATTTTTTCGCTCAGGAACCGCTAAATATTTATCAAGTTTAATCGATAATCCTTCTAAAAAATAGGTTTCAATATCTTTAATTACACTAGGTTTTCCAGTGGCAGTAAAACAAGAGATAGGGATATGCTTTTGAAAAGGTTTTTTTTCACACAACTCTTTGACATATTCGCAAATGTAGTAATAATCTTGCCGAAAATCATTTCCCCAAGTAGATAAGCAGTGAGCTTCATCCACTACAAATCTTTCAATAACTCTATTTTTTAAAATATTAAAAATCATATTTGACCGCAATGATTCAGGAGCTATATACAAAATATCCGCTTCACCATTTACAACCTGCTCCACCGCTTCACTTTTTTCCAATGGACTCATAAAACCACTAATTGCAACTGCCTTAAAATTGGCAACTTTGGCATTAAAACTTTTGATATGGTCTTCAATCAATGCTTGTAAAGGGGAAATCACCACCGTTAAAGATTTATAAGATTTTGCTTTTATGATAGCTGGTAACCAAAAAGTAAAAGTTTTTCCTCCACCTGTTGGTAATATTGTCAAAAAAGATTCATCCCTCAAAGAAGCTTCAACCATCTCTCGTTGTGAAATGGAAGGGTCATCAAAAATCTCTGCATTTAATCTAGGAAAAGACCGAAATGTACCAAATCCAAATACCTCTTTTGAAAATTCTGCTAGTTCATCATTTGCTTTTTGGATATCAAAACAGAGCTTTTTTTGAATTTCAAGAAGTTCAGGATAAGAAAATAAAATCTTTGGTGGATGGGACTTTATCTCAATGTAGGGAGTTAAAAGAGCCAAAATATAAGCCAAAGGTGTTTTATCATTTTTAAGTACATCTTTTAAATATTCTCTATTGACAATCGCTTGATGGTGATTTTTCAATATCAAATCATAAAGCTCATCAAAACTTAATTTTGATAATTTGATTTCCGCACTGATATATTTAAAAAAAGCACTAAAATATTTATCCTCTTTCAATAATGAATAAAAAATATTGATACTCTCTTTGGGTAAAGAATGAAATCTTTCAATAAGTTTTTCCAAAAGTATCGAAGTGATTTTGGAATCCTCCACTGGGTCATTTTGAAAGTCATCTTCACTTTTATAGTCTTTTGGTAAGCTGTGTATCGTTTTTTCATTGAAAAATAAAAGTGATAAAGGTAAAGTATCGATGATATCTAGCTCTTTGATATCTTGATACAAACTGGTTTCTTTGAGAACTTCCAAATCAAAATCTATAAAATTATGTCCAGAGATATATGTTGGCATATTTGACTTTATAAAGTTTCTCCCCTCCTCTAAAGAGGTGGTTTTTAACTTTTTATCTTGATATACCAAACCTATCTCATTGATTTTTTTAGTTTTTATCGTAGCTTCTATGTCACAAAAAAGTATATCTTTAAAATTTATATTGAACAATTTTTTATAGTTCCTTCAATTTTTTTAGAATCTTCACCATAGCCAAAGTATCCAATTTACAATACTCCAAAAGAGCTTTTCTCATCTTTTGTTTTTTTTCCTCTTCCATAGTGCTCATATTTGCAAAAGCATTCATAGCTTGGCTTCCATTTTGGACACCATCTAGCTCTTTATAGGCTTTTTCAAACTCAGGCACGAGGGCAGGAAGTACGTATTTGATAGAGTAACTTCCTTGCATCGTTGGGGTTACATACCATTTTTTTTGAAAAGGTATCATAAGGTCTTGGATATTTTCATTTATAGCTAAAAGATGCTCTTCTAGTTTTGGAAATAATGAAGCCAATCTTTGTATCACACCTTTTTCAAAACTCATATTGTAAGCCAATACCATCACATCTTTTGGGATATCTTCACACAGTCTATGAGCTAGTTCATATCTACTATCGACGCCATCTTGGGATAAATACTCTTTATGCTCCAAAGTCCCATCTGCATACTCGATATGAAGTGAATATTGGAAAGGGATTTGCTCGAAAGGTTTTATCCCTTTGTACTCTGGTATCGCTTGTTGGTAGGTTTCAAAATCAAGATGATAGAGTGGATAGGTGAGATTTTCTATAAACTCCCCTATTTTTTCTTTGTCAATAGATATTGTTTGAGATTTGTAGTTTTCTACAGCTTGTGCTTGAAGAGCTGTGAGTTCAAAATCTGGTGGAATATCACTGATATTTACGATACCTCTACTATAAAGTTCGATTTGTTTTTTACTTCCAAGATTGAAAATATTAAATATCGAATAATCTGGAATTTGTCGCTGAACCTTCCAACAATACTCTTTTGCATCACATTCATAAGGGGTATTACAATGTTTTCCGATATCTATATCTGGCTCATTTTCTTTGTCGTTTAGATAGGTTTCAAACTCACTTAATTTTGTTGGGATATTTGATTGTAAAGCTTCTACCTCACTTGTCACATCAACTATTGTAAAAAGTTGATATATATCTAACTCATCACCTCTTACATACTTGTTATTTATATGAACTACATTTGCACTTTTGATTTTAAAACCTAAGTTTTGAAGGACAAAATACTGAATAGATACATCGTGAAGATATATCTCTTTTACATCCGTTGAGCTTTTCACTTCATAGATAGATACTTCACCCTCCTCA
Organism: Helicobacter pylori PMSS1; assembly: GCA_945883785.1. Classification (GTDB taxonomy): domain Bacteria; phylum Campylobacterota; class Campylobacteria; order Campylobacterales; family Arcobacteraceae; genus CAIJNA01. The sequence goes on along the minus strand of CAMCYD010000047.1, from coordinate 13,990 downwards.
CTAATCGTCAAAATATCAACCATAACCAAAATGCCCGAAAAGTTAAAAGTAGCCTCATAGATATTTGATATCCCATCATCAATCCATTGTCTTGTCGTAGCTATCATCTCATCATAGTTTTTAGAATATGGCACTTCTTTTCCATGAGGGAAAAGCTGACAAGCCAAATCCCCCACTCTATTTCCAGTTTCAAATATAGCTTGGGCAGTCTCATCAGGCGGTGTAAGTACACTTGAATTGTACTTTTTTAGCCATAATGCTTTTGGGCATTGGATGGCACGGGTGTAGAGGGATTTAGAGAGGGTCATATTAAACTACCGATATATAAGATATATCTTCAAGTATTGCATAAATTTTATCATTTTTTGATTTCTTCAATCTGCTTATGATTAAAACATATTTCCCAGACATATCTACAGTATCTTTTACTTTAAATCTTTCCATAAAAATATCATGGAATTCTTCTTCAATTAAAATACTGATTGTATCATTTCCACTAGTATTTAACCATAAACTTTTATTCTTATTTGAATATCTACAATCAGAAATCATACCCCAAACAGCTCTATAGCTATGAGGATTTATTTCTTCTACATATTCATTTGTAATATAGTCTGAATGAATAAAAAAGTTTTTTGCATAATAATAATTTTTTGCCTTGAAATAGATTTTTTGTTTTGATTCTTTAAAAAAGTCTTTTTCATTAATTAATACACGCAATAATGTACTTAATCTTCTTTGAAGTATACTTTTTGCTTTTCCATTAATAGGAGAATGAGTAGTTCCTCTATTTTTACCTATTTCATTTTCTTCTTCTGTTTCGATAATGTGTTTGCTTTCAACAGCACCATATTGTAAATCTAGTTTTATCTCTTCTCCTGAATTAATAAACTCTTTTTCTTCAGGAGATAAAGCACCATTAACATTTTCATATTCAGGTGATGCAAACTCACAACCATCTTTATGAGGTCTAGCACCAAAACAAGCTCCCTGACCGCTTTTTGATGCTTTTCTAAAAAATCCAGCCCCTCCGCATTTACATTGTAAAAATCTTCTTTTTTGTTCTATCTCAGATAAAGATAATTCTTTAAATTCACTTATTTTATATATTTTATTATCTAAAGTACATTTTGCAAAATCCATAATATTAGGTCTCCTATTATTGAAAAAGTTTTGGGGTTAGTGATGTTGGTTTAATATTTGGCTCTTTAATTTTAATAATGATTGGCATAGGCATTTCAATACTTATCAAAAGTGCTTCTCCTGATTGTAAAGTAGGTAAATATGACAATGAACTTTTGTTTCCTTCTGAACAAGCTTTTTCTATCACACTTCTATCTGTATCATTTATAAGCCTATGAACTATAAATGTGCCCATTTGACTTAATGTCCCTACTGGAATATCTCTAGGTGTTTGAGTTGAGATGCATAAAAATAGCCCATGTTTTCTGCACTCTTTGGCAATCTTATCAAAAGCATCAAGTTCCAAATCTTGAAAAAAATCATCAGCAATTGTTTTTTTTAGAAATTGGTGTGCTTCATCTACAAATAATACAATTGGATTTTCTTTAAATTTATATTGTCTTGCTTCTTCAAGTAAATAGTTGCCTATTGCATTTGTTAATATTTCTCTTAAACCCTTTTCAAAGGAAGCATCTTTCAAAGAAATAATAAATAATGTTTGTTCAGTTTGTGTTTCATCTAAAAAATTTTCTAATTCTTGATTAAATTCATTAGTATCTCTTAGTTGTTTACCAAATCCAAAGATATTTTTAAATTCTGGTTGTCCTCTTAAATGCTCAACCCTACTAATCAATGAGCGAACATTTGCAAGCGCCGTTCCATCAGATACACCAAACTTATTATTGTCTCCATGTTTTATACATTCTTCATTAATTTGTTGTGTTAAATTAGATAAATTAAAATCACATTTATCAGCCTCTATAATATTTCTATATATTCCAAATTTTGTAAAGTACACACTTTTAGATTGATTTTCTTTTGCATAAATATTTTGAGTATATCCTTCATTTATTTCTAGCTGTTTGACTAGTTTTAAACTTTTTATCGCATCGATTAGCTTTGGTTTTTGTACGCCTTCGCTTGGCCTAAACAATGCTATTAAATCCATCGTTCTAAGTCTTGAATAGTGAAAAAATGTATCTTCATCATTTGCACCGAACTTTACAGTTTTTACATTATCTAAGTCATAAAAATTTTCATACTCACCTGTGGCATCTATTAAAATTGCTTTTGATTTATTTAGATGCAAAAACTCTTCAAGTATCCTTGATATAGTATAGCTTTTGCCTCCTCCAGTAGTACCAACAATAGCACAGTGTCGCCCAAAAAGTTGATTAGGGTTTAATGGAAGGTCCGTTTCAAGACCATTAGTAAGTTTTGCAATATCAAAAGACACACTACCACTAGAGTTGTCACTTACAAATAATGTTTTTATTAAATCTGCTGAACATAAATATACTTTAGAGCCAACAGCAGGATATTTATCAAGTCCTTTATCTATTTTTGTAGAATAGTAATTAAATGATAATAATAATTCTATTTTGCCTTGTGGATGAAAACTAGAATCATAAAAGGCGTGTTCACCTAGAAAATTTTGTTCCTTTTCAGGTAAAGACACTTCTTGAAGTTTTCCTAAAAATCCAAAATTCTCACCTTCAATGACAACATAGTTGCCAACTATACCACCAGATAATTCATCTTCATAATGCCAAAATTTCTTCAAAAGGGTGGGAGTTGGAAAATGAATGTTAGAGTAATTAGGTGTAACTTTTGAAATATAACCTACAAACTTTTCATTAACAAAAATGTGTTTGTTCATTATTTATCCCCATTAAAGTCTAAATATTGACTAAAAGGTAAGTTAATTACAAAATCTTTAAAAAATTCACCAATAATTAGTACTTGAGTACTTCTTTTTGATAACTCAAATAATTTTTTGAAGTTTTCATTTATATTAGGATTTATAAATGGTTCTATCATCACAATATTTAAACTTGGATTTTGATTTAAAGCTTCAATGGTCATTGTAAAAATATGTTTATCTGCAAAACTAAATCCTACAACAATTAAAGTAGTAGTTCCTCCCTTTCTAAGTTCACTTTGAAATCTACTCATCATTTCAAAATAAGGCTGTTCATAAGATGATTCATATTTGTTGCTGTTTGGATATATCATCATAGCTTTGGATGGATTATCTACTTGAATAATATCATTTCTTTGTTTTTCCCAATTTACTGAACCATGTAGTTTATACAAGTGAAATACATTATTAGCAAAATTTTCAGTAGAAGAAGTACGACTATTTTCTCTAATAACAATATCATAATCAAAATATTTACCACTAAATTTTCTTGGCTGAGTAAATGAAAATCCGTCAATAATCACATATCCACCTTCTGCTCCAGCTTCTTCAAATGCTCTGTCATAGTTGGTTGTGAATATTTTTAATCTTGATTGTTTTGTCTTGCGGCTTGTGAGTTTTTTTATAAATTCTAAATGTATTGATTTATCTATTAATGAAAAGTTACATTGACTTAAAATAGCTCTTTCTATTGTGTCTACATGGAAAGTAATGCTACTGTCTTCCTTAAATTCTAAATATAGCTTTGCTTTAGATAATACAATTTCTAAATCTTTTTTAGTTCTAATATCCGCTTCAATTTCTAGTGTGTCCAGAAAATTATTGAAGTTAAAATCTGGGTTGACTAGTGTATTAATAAAATCCCATAATTCGGTCATCAATTTACCACCAAATAAAGCATCGTCTTTTGAACTACCTGCACCAGTCAAAACAAGTAGCCTATCAGCAGATACTAGTTTTTCAAGGGATTTAATATAATAATTATGTATTAATTCAAAAGCCTTTTGTGTTAATGTTGTTTCATCGATACTTTGTGATAATTTATATTCAATAGCATCTTCACCTTGTTTTTCTTTTAGTATAATTCCATTTATTCTTAATTCATCTTCGTTAATTTCTATAAGTTTATTCTTTGTGCTTAAAAATATTTTGTTAGTCATTTTTTACCTTTTTTTACTGTATTTAAATACTTATTTTAATATATATAATCATATACTAGGCGTACATATTACCTCTCCAACCTATCCAAAACTCTCAATATCCAACTTAGAAAATGTAAACCATTTTTTTGCCTAAGTCTATCAATCTAGCTCCGATATGATAAATATTCACATCATCGATTATTATAAATCTATCATGTGAATATTTGAAACTTTTTATCTCAATAGCTTTATTATCAAACACTTGCCTATCCTACAACTCCTCAACTCTCTCAAACATCTCTTTTATCTCCATCTCATGAGATATTAAAAATATTTGTCTATATTGCTCTTTGATAGTATGAAAAGCTTCTAAGATTTCCATTCTTCTACTTTCGTCTTGACTACCAAACACTTCATCAAATGCTAAAAATCCAATATTACCAGCGCCACTTAGTTCCCCTAAAGTTTTTGAAATTGCAATTCTAAGAACTAAATTGGCTAAGTCAACTTCACCACCTGAAAATCTATCTATTGGAAACTTTTGCCCTTCATCATAGATATAAAAATCAAAGTCATTATCTACTTCAATATGTTGGTATTTTCCTTTAGTGATTTGAGAGTACATTGTCGAAGCTAGCCCAGAGATTCTAGGAGCTACTTTTGAATTGAGTTTTGTTTTGAATTCACTTAGTGATATTTTTATCTTCTCAAAATCACTTAAATCTTGTTGTTTAGTAGCTAGTTTTGCTTGATGGGTTTTGTTTGTATCAAGTGCAGCTTGAAGTGTTTTTATCTCTCCATCGATTGAAGCGATTTGTACTTTAAAGTCATTGATAATAGTTGCTAACTCATCTTTTTGCTTTTGTAAAAGTGTAAACTCATCAAGTTTTGTTTTATGATATGTTTGGTCATATACAACTGCTTTGATCTCAATCTCTTTGTTTGCAAAAGCTAGTGAATTCTGCTCGATAGCTTTTTTAATCTCATCTAACTCTTTTTGAACTACAGGAACTCTTTGGATAAGAGTTTGTAGTTTTTTATACTCATCATATTTTGGTTTGAGTGTTTGCTCTTTTGCAATCAAATCTTCGTGTAGTTTTGCATTATAAGTTAACTTTGAAAGCTCTTCAAGCTCTTTTTTGTTTTGGATACCTTTTGTTTCTACATCTTTAAAATGTGTATTTGCTTTGATAAGGTCCTTTTGTTTTGTTTCAATAATTGTGAGTTGTTTATTGAGCTCTTGAAGTTGAGTTTGTAAAACTTCATTTTGTTTATCAAGTGTTGCTTTTGAACTTTCAACTTTTAGTAACTCAAGAGTTTGTTTATCTATTTTCTCTTTTTGTAAAGTCTCTATAGTATTTGATAAATTTGCTATTACTTTGTCATACTCTTCAAGAAGTGGTCTAGTACAAGTTGGGCAGTTTGAACCCTTACCAATATCTTGAATTTGAGCAATTTGAGCTTTTGTGATGTCGATAAGTTTTTGCTCTCCTGATATTGAAGCACTGATAGCTTTTATTTGAACCTCTAGTTCTTTGATGTTGGTGTGAAGTTTTTCCACTTCATTTTTAACCTGCTGTTGTTTTAACTGTAATGTCGCAAAATCTTTCGTTTCAAGCTCAAGTGTAGCAATATCATTTTTAGCTTTTGTATATTGCTCTCTAAGTTGTATTTGCTCTTTATTTAAACCATCAATTTTGAGTTGTATCTCTTTTAGATGCTGTTGCTCTTTTAGATGAAGCTGTAACTGTTCATACTCTATTTTTAATGGCTCTAAAGCTGTAAGCTCTTTTTGTTTTTGGTGTAGTTCTGTTAGCTCAGTTGAAAGTTTTGTTTGTTGGAGTTTATTAGCTTCAAGTGTATTTTTGATAAGTTCTAGTTCACTTAGAAGTTTTGTTTTATTCTCTTTTGTTTTTTGTAAAAGATCTAGCTCTTTAAGAGAGGCAATCTCTTTTAGTTTTAGAGTATCTAACTCTTTTGATTTTGTTATTAAATTTGTATTGATAAGAGTTTTATTTTCATTATTGGTTTTTATAGCACCCTCTTTAGCAATAATCTCATCACTACTTAGTAACACCTCTCTAAAAGCATCAATCTCTCTTTTAAGCCCCCTACTCTTTTCAATGAGCATAGTTTCAACTGCATCGATTTTTTCTAACCCTAGAAGTTTTCGTATCATCTTTTTTCTATCTTCAGGTTTGAGATTACTAAGGCTTGTAAGCTCTTTTTGAGAAGCAAAAAGGGTATGCATAAACGCATCTTTATTCATCTTTACAAGTTTTACTATAGAGTTTGTTACCTCTTTTGCACCAGTTGTGATAAGTTCTTCGTTTTTATAGAGTTTTGCATTAGCAGTGAGGGTTTTACCTCTAAATTCTCTTATTACTTTGTAAGTAAAAGAGTCAAATTCAAATTCTAAAGATACACTAACAGCCTCTTTTTCACTTACACTTGAATTTCTAATAAGATCTTTTGAACCTTTGTTTTTGAGTTCACCATAAAGTGCAAATAAAATAGCTTCAAAAATTGTGGATTTTCCACTTCCATTTTTACCTATGATTCCAACTAATCCCTCTTCAAATGAGAAGCTTTTTTGAGTATATTTTTTAAAGTTTACTAATTCAAGGTTAAAGAGAATCACTGTACACCTCTTCATAAGTGCTAAATAGCTCTTGTACCTTTAGTTTTAATCTATCAAACTCTTCAGATTTACTATCAACTTTAATATGTTCTATAAAGTAATCTTCTAATGAGAGTGATTCAATATCATCAATTGTTTTAGTATCACTTGATGTTTTAAACTCTCTTTTGACATTGACGTGCATTGCAAGCTCAAATATTTTTTTAATATCAGCGGTGTTTATATCGATTGATTGCATAGTAGTTAAATTAATAAGTTTTACTTCACAGATAGTATCTTTGATATTTGATAAATCTAGTGCTTCTATGGAAGATTCTAAATTCTCACAGTCTATTTGGAACTCTAAAATTGGTCTGATTTGAATCTCTTTATATTCAACAGTTAGTGTATCACTAAGAGTAATAAGTGCAAAACCTTTTGAGTTTCGTTTGTCATTGAGACTTGTTCGCTCAAGGCTTCCACTATAATACACATTTTCATGTTTACCAACCTTGCCAAACCCATGCCAATGTCCAAGAGCTACATAATCGATTTTTGAAAAGATATACTCTTTATCAGTTGGATATACCCACTCTCCAAACTCCTGCATCAAATACCAAGCACCAACAGAGCAATGCATCATCATAATGTTTTTTTTAGTTTCACTAATTGACTCTTCACAAAGCTCTATTTGAGAGAGTGCTTTTGTGTCATCGTTCATATGTGGCAAGCAGTGAAATATAATATCTTTAAACTCATGTTTTTTGTATTGTTGCTCATAAGCCACATATACATTTTCAAAATTTTCAAATATCTTTAGAATTGGGCTACTGAGATTTGTTCTTGGAGTTGAGTGATTTCCTGCAATTAAAATAAATGGGATATTTAAAGAGTTGATGATTTTAAACTGTTCTAATGCAAAAGTAATAGCACGGTTACTTGGGCTAGTTCTATGAAACAAATCTCCAGTATGGATGATAAAATCTGGTTTTATCTCTTTTATTTGTTCAATAACTTGCGAAAAAGCATCATAAAAATCTGCTTCTCTTTGGTTTATATTTTCTTCATTGATGATATCTAAATCATTAAAACCTAAATGTGTATCACTAAAATGAAGAACCGTCATCTAACCTGCCTTAAAATCAATTGCATCCATTATAACGATATTTTGTCACGGAAATTGTCACAAAAAACAAATCTTACTTTTTTTTGAAGAAAAAAAATAATTACAATTAAACGACCGTTTTTTGAGAACAATGTGTTTCAATTTTTTTATATCAATACAAAAACCCCATAAGCCACAGTGGAATTTTATTATCAAACCCTATTTCTATATCATCAGCAACAACATATCCTTTTTGACCTTCTAGTTGACTATCACTTTTTGATGCTCCACCAACTTCAAATACCAAAGTGTCATCAACGATAAAATCACCTTTATCGTGATAATGCACTTGATGGGTAAGTCCAACTTGAGATACAAAGAAACTCTCTCTCATTGCACCAATATCAGAATTTGCACAAAGTACTGTAAAGAGATTAGGATTATCAAGTAACAGTTTATCGGGACGATTAACCGCTCGCATTCCAACTCCACCTCTTACGATATGGATTAAACTTCCAGCATCCATTCTTTCTAAATATTTTTGAAGTGTAGGCCACGAGGTTCCAACAGCAGAACTTAGTTTTGAGATATTTATTTCATAGGGTTTTGAACTACAAAGCATATAAATAATTTTTTTGAGTTTATCAAGTTTTGAGGGGTCAATATTGTAGATACCACAAAGGTCAGAATCAATTGTTACATTGATAACTTCTAAAAGCTTTGAGGGATAGTCTATAAGTGACTCTTGAAAGAAAGGGTAACATCCATACTCACAATAATTAGAAAACTGCTCTAATGGTCTTATCTCTTTCATTATAGCTGCTGCTATATCTTCATGATTAGATAATATTTCATCTAAACTAAAACTTTTAAATGTTTGTTTGGTTTCTAGTTCACAAAACTCTCTTAGTGATAAAACTCCAAGTGTATGAATAACTGCCCTACGAGAGAGATCTGCACTTTCATGTTCTATTTGAAGTGCTGATGATCCACTAAATATCACTTGCAATTCAAACACATCATAGATCGCTTTAAGTTCATTAGAAAAGTTTGGTGATTTATGAATCTCATCAATAATAAGTAACTTTCCACCTCTTGCATAAAAACTCTCAGCTACATCATACAAACTTACTCCACTCATAGCAGGATGGTCACAACTAAGATATAAAATCTTTGATAATGCAAAATCTAAACTTTTTGTATACTGTAAAAGTATTGTACTTTTTCCAGTACCACGAGCCCCTTTTATCCCTATAAGTTTTGAACTAAAATCAATTTTTGAGTAAAGATATCTTTTATAACTTGGGATCTCTCGGCTGAGTATTTGAGCAGATATTTTTTGAAGTGTTGCTAGATTCATCTTTGCACCTTTTGTAATTGTATTTTAGAATTATATTAAGTTTATTATAAAATAGACTTTAGATAGAAAAGTATTATTTTGATTTTTTCAGCATAATAATTATTTAAAATGTCGTAAAAAATATCTGTATACGTTTATTCTTAACAACAAAAAAACTAAAAAATTACAGAAATGGCTCTAAAACTGCTTAAAAGTGTTGACCCTTACTTTGCTCTCAAGAAAACGATAAAGATTGCTCCTGTGTGCTTTAAAATTGCAATAATGATGTATATTTCTCCATATATACTCCAAAATAATTTAGGAAGTAGTGTATATCTTGAAACTTATTCGCCAACTAAAAAATCCAAATTCGTTTCACTATTACCCCAAAAATTGGAAACATAATTGTGAAATCTCTACCAATAGCACATCTTTATCTTTCACAAGGTTCAATAATACATAAATAACAAATTCATATGACAAATAAAAGTTTCTTCCATCTGTTACAAACAAAGAAACACTTTTCTTTAAATTATTATCATCTGTAAAAGTTACATTAAAGAAGTCTTCGTTAAAAAATATGCCAAGCAATATGAGAATATTATTTTTATTGAGTGTTCTAAATGCTTTATCGAAATCTTTATCACTTGAGATATTTTCAAAAAAAGAATAGTAGCTTTTCTCTCTACCGTTTTCCATAAAATAAATATTTTTATTTTTCATTGGTAGTAAAAATTTACTCTCACTCTCTCTTGCCACTTGCTCATTCTTAGTAAGTACTTCTTCTTGATGCTTATCTTCTTTAATGGATTTATTTTCTTCAAGTTCTTTTTCAAGAATTGTTTTTTTATCTTCAATCTCAACAGAAACAGTAGCCATTACTTTATTAGCAACCTCACCTACTTTCTTGTGTTCCTCTTTTGCCTTTTTCTCGTTTAACTCCTCTTCTTCCTTTTTGATCTCTTCTAATGTTTTCACTTCCACAATTTCCCAAGGTCCATTTTTAATAACTATCGTTCCATCAAGATAGGTGAGTTTTGTGTAGCCATTATCTAAAGTTTCTTTTTCTATCTCTGTCAAATAAGAGTTGATTACATTTTGCAGCTCTTCTTTTGCTGTTAAAGTTTTTTTAACAATAATACCATCTGATGTTTGATTAAATTCATCACCTATATCATCGCTCACTATGATTTTAATATTGTTAGAATCATTAAGATTTATACTCATATCATCAATAATTATTTCTGATTTATTTTTATTAATGAATTGAAAAAATTGAACATGATTCTCAACATTTCCTAGCCCAAAGTTTTTTGCATTTTTCATAATGAAAAAAATCTCTCTCGCATCAATCTCTATCTCGTTACTCACTGAAAGATATTCCCTTTTGATTTCATGCAATGAATTGATAACATCAATATCATAAGATAGTTTATTGATAAAATTAAATAAGTAAAGTTTTTTAATAATAAATTCCCCATCATCACTAATCTTAATGAACTCACCATAATTATCAATCAACATAAGTATCTCGATTAGATTAAAATACAAAGAATCTTTATGTTCAAAATCTTTTTTAAGTTGAGCAATTCTTCCTAGTACTGTTTCTTGAAACTCCCAAATATCAAATCCCAAAAATCATTTGTCATCTATTGTCAAATCATCTTCATAAATTTCCCAATCAAAGTTTTCATTTTTTTTGAATTCTATTGTTTTGTCCTTTTTCTTTTCATGATTTATTTTTTTGATTTTCTTTTCTTTTTTGACGCTCGTATGTCGTCCATTGTAGAAAAAAATAGCAATAGCAATTAGAAAAACTCCGACCGTAAAAACAACATACAAAATATACTCAAATGCACTCATTTTTAGCACTATAGTATGGACTATTATAGTATATTATATATAGCACTAAAAAGCATGAAATAAACCTACTCATTTTCATCCCCATTTTCATCATTAAATTCAACCACATTTTCACTCAATTGTGAAGCCAAATGATAGTCAACATATTCATTTTTTTCTCTCGCGATAAATGGGTCAAGATAGAAAAAAATTACCTTCCTTACCTGATTATTTTGTATAAATTTTTTTATCCCACTAGCTCCATAAGCAACCTGTTCCATCTTAAATCTTAATACATTATTTTTGTATCTCTCACGAACTTTTTTCCATCTTTCACCGACAAAAGACTCAATTCCTTTAAAATATTCTGTAAAATTTTTATCACTATGCAAAAAACTAATTGACTTATATTCAACATATGATTCATTATATTTGTACAACACTGGTACAAAAGAAACTGTCACATCATACAAATTAGGTGCAATAGTTTTTCTATTTGATTTCCTAGAAAAATTACCTTTCAACATATTATTCATTACATACAATGTGTTATTACTGATGCGATTTATTTCAAAAATTTCATTCATAGATTCGTGTAAATTTACTAAAAAGTTTCTATTATCTACACCCTTAGAGTTAACATTAATGCTACCACTATGAACCGCAAAAGCGTTAATTATTGAAATATACTTAGCTACTGCTCCTGTTTTTTAGCGACAAATTTGCCTAGACAGTGTACATAAAATTGATAGTCTATTTGATACACAAAAGCCTTATTGCTATAAATAATAGGATACGGAATTTGATTACCATACTGATCTATAATATCCGAAAACTCTTCAACTTCATCGAGGATAAAATTAAATAATTCAGTAATACTTTCTTTATCTCTGAAATAAAAAGCTATATCTGTTGGTGTGTGATAGTATGGTGTTATCATTCATCACTTCCTGATACTTTTTCAGAAACTTCTACTGCATCTTTAACATTGCCCCCATCATTTTCTTTCTTTTCTAATGTAACAATATTAAACATATCCATTATCTTTTCTACACTACTTGATAATACTTTTTCTTTAGCAGATTTCAAATCATCTTCATATTTTTTTTGAGCTTTCTTTAAATTTTGTTCTGCTTTTTTATAAGTTTCATCATAGTTTGAGTTAATCTCATCAAGCATTTTTTTAAGCCCACTTTTTAGAAAAACCTTATCTGTCTTGCTAATATTTTGTTCATCTACATACTCCGCTATATCACTATTTTTTATCTTCATTTTTATCTCCATTATTCGTTTATTTTTACATCAAAATCATATTTTCACTATCTATCTTGTAAATTAGGTGACTTGTTTCCATTTTCATTTCTCCATACATTTATCAGCTCTGATAGTCAAACCACCATCATTTTTGATAAAGTAAAAACCTTCTAACTTCCAATCCTTTTGGTTGACCAAATATTTTTCCCATGTAGTAGAACACTCTATGTTTTTTTGATGTTTAAATAATTCTATATTTTTATTCGCATCATTGTGTCTCATCGTAGGATCTATATAAATCGTAAATGCAAATAACATTACTGACACAACAAATAAACCATAACTTCGTTCCTCTTTTGAATCAGATACCATTAATCCAAAAGCAAGTACCACTAACACAAAAAATATTATCGCTAAACCATAATTGATAAATTCACTCATAATCGATAGTCTCCTTTTTTATAACCATTTACAGTTATTTGTAAAATTGTGAATGGTTTCATTTCCATTTGCATATAAAATTAAAACCACACCTAAGATAAAGATAATTGCCATCATAAGATAAGAATCCAACATATAGCTACATCCTATAAATAATGCTAATGCGATGATAGCTACCAAGATTAATCTATCTACCTCTTTTTTTGTATTAGGATCTAAATCATTCATCTAATTTCTCCTTCATATTTATTTTTGATTTTACTTTTCAGTTCATCACTTAGCTGTAGTAAATCAAGATTGAAAAGTATTACAACCTCCACATAAGCCCTGTACCAAAATAGGAAAAATCTATTGATACTCATAAATAAAACAACACCAAGAACTACACACCAAAGAAAATCTAAATCACGAAAAAAATAGACTACCCCAAGTGCCAACACCATAGAGGATAAATCAACAAATTTAGTATTGAGATTTTTTGGATTTCTATCGATGAGTAGCTCTTTGATACTCTGCTCATCTAGTGTTGAGATGATGTATGTAACCAACACAATTAATCTCTATAGTTTCCAACCATATCATCGTGTTCTATCTTTTTCATTTTCTCATAAAGTACATCTACAAAAGTACTACTACTCTCATAAGTATCACCATCATGAATTTCTACATTACCAACATCAATTACATAGTTTAAGAACTTCTCAACTAAGATTTTTTCATCTGCATTGAGAGTTGTTTCAAGTTCTATTATCACTTTTGGATTGTTCATTTGTTACCCCTTGTTTTTTTGAATATTTCAAGAATCATAACAAATTTAATAGATTTACGCAAAGAATTAGGACAATTTGACTGATTTTATAAAAGAATATGTCAATTTGACATAATAATACAGTTAATCTTTTGAGTTTTGAGGTAAGAATTTGCATCAAATTCATAAATAGGCTTATTAAAAACTAGAAATTCAATTCAATCTTTAATATAATGTTTGAAATGAGCCAATAAATTACCCTGCAGGAAATTTATTGGTTCCACTGATTTGTAAGGTTCTCTGTACCCTTTTCACTGGAATTTCACCAGATCATCAGCAGGTTAAACCTGTAAGGGAGGTAGGACGCTAGAGAAGTGATGACACCTCTACTTAGTTCTTTTACTAATGACTTAACTTCTCGTTTTACCTTAATAATCATTTGAAAAACCTCCTTATAATGACTTGATTGCCTAAATCGGAGAACTTGAACACTGTTTTCAGTTTTACTTGAACACTTTAGTTAAGAATATTTTCTGAGTTAAAATTATAACACAAGTGTTCAAGTGTTATAAAAAATCATTCATAATCTTTAACAATTTTCCCATATTTTGGTCG
>CAMCYD010000046.1 GCA_945883785.1 Helicobacter pylori PMSS1 | reverse complement strand
GTTAAAGTTGGATTTATGGATCAATTTGAAGCGAAACGGATTCAAAATCTCCTTGATAGTTATGGTATTCCTACAACTTATGAAATCAAAGATGTGGAAGATTTTTATAACCATTTCTTTTTAGATAAAAAATCACTTGATGATAAAATAAAGTTTATCCTCCCCTTTGGAATAGGGGATTGTCGTATCACTGATGAGATATCTAAAAGCGATGTAATCGAAGTTTTGAAAGGATTTGAAGGATGAAATTTTTTAAAATCATTTTTATTTTTATTTTTGTATTTCAGTTTTCTTTTGCTGTTGAGACAAAATTAGAGCTTAAAAAAAGTCAAGAAGTAGAAACTTTAGCACTCAAAAATGAACAAATTACGAAACTTGTCACTAATATCAAAAATATCAATGAAAATCTAAAATCAAATATTTGGATAAAACGATACAACAATTATCTAGCATATAGAAATATCGAAACAGAGTTGGAACAAACGAAACTAGATGCTCAAAAATACAGTACTTGGGAGGGGGTTAAATACAAAGAACTCTCTTATCAGCTTACAAATAAGATTAAAATCAAACAAAATGAGCTCTCTTTGATAGATGAGTACAAAGATTCTCCAATCGGGAAGATGATAAAACCAAAAGATATCGAAGCGATGCCTGTTATTTCCAATCCTTTCAATATTATCGAGGCTTACTCTTTTATCCAAAAACTTGAGATAAATGTCAAAAACTATAAAGAGACCAATTCTGAGATTAATGATTTGGTAAAAATACTCCTTGAAGAGATGGGGAATTATAAAGAGATGAGTGCACTTGATGGGAATATGACCCTTTCAAATGAGATGGCACTTGCACAAAAAAGGCTCAATGACTTTACGATGGTTGCAGATATCGTTTCAACGACAAGTGAGGTGTACAGTAGAAAAGTTGACCAGCTCAAAGCAGAAACAAATGATAAAATTTCGAATGAAATCAGTAGAACAGTCAAACTTACATTAGTCCTTTTTGTTTTATTAGTTATCGCAGTTGGGATTAAATTCGCCCTTAAACGGTATGTAAAAGATGATGACTATCTTTATACTTCTAATAAACTTATCAATTTTTTATTGATTTTTGTCATTATTTTTATCATTATTTTTTCTTACATCGAAAATGCTTCTTATCTAGTTACTGTGCTTGGATTTGCATCAGCTGGGATTGCTATCGCACTTAAAGATTGGTTTATGTCGATTTTTGGCTGGTTTGTTATCATGACAAGTGGAGCTGTAAGGGTTGGAGATAGGATACGAGTGAGTCGAGATGGTTATGAGATGGTAGGGGATGTCCTTGATATTTCACTTTTTAAGATGACTGTTCGTGAGGATGTAACTCTCACAACTTACACAAAAAGTAGAAGGTCTGGAAGGGTTGTTTTTGTACCAAATAACTATATTTTTACAGATTTGATTTCTAACTACACTTACGATGGACTTCGTACTGTTTGGGATGGGATAGATTTTTATATCACATTTGATTCCAACCATAAAAAAGCGGTTGAGATAGCAACTGAAATAGTGACACACCATTCGCGAGGATTTACCGATTTAACAAAAAAACGGATGGCAAAACTCAAATCAAGATATGTACTGAGAAGCATCAATCCAGAACCGAGAATTTTCTCTTTTGTCGAACCTTATGGGGTAGTAATCTCCTCTTGGTATTACACTAACTCTTATGCAACTTTGGGACTGAGAAGTAAAATAAGTATGGAGATTTTGGATGCTTACATGAAAGAGGATGATATCACTATCGCTTACCCAACACAAACTTTAAGGGTTGCAAATAGTAGCGACGGAGCTGAAAACCTCCTCCCTGGTGGAACAGCACATGGACTTTTTGATGGACCGAGTGGGAACTAAAATTTTTTATGTTAAAAAGTATAAGGATGGATAACAAATGACAAATATCAAACTTTTTGAAGATAAAAAGATTAGAAGTCATTATGATGAAGAAAAAGAGATTTGGTATTTTAGTGTAGTTGATGTTGTTTCTATTTTGACTGATAGTGTGGATGGCAGAAAGTATTGGAGTGTTTTAAAAACAAGGCTAAAAAAAGAAGGAAATGAGTTGACTACAAATTGTAGTCAACTGAAAATGAAATCATCTGATGGAAAATATTATCTTACAGATGTTGCAGATGTTGAACAACTTTTAAGAGTTATCCAATCTATCCCATCTCCAAAAGCGGAGCCTTTCAAACTTTGGCTTGCAAAAGTTGGGTATGAAAGGCTTCAAGATATGAGTGACCCCTCACTAAGTCTTGACAGAGCAAGAGAATATTGGCAAAGTGCTGGACGAAGTGAAAAGTGGATACAGCAAAGGATGATGGGGCAAGAGACGAGAAATAAACTTACCGATTATTGGAAAAGTAGCGGAGTTGAAAAATCAGATGAGTTTGCGATGCTTACAAATATTATCCACAAAGAATGGAGTGGATTGTCGGTCAAAGAGCATAAAAATGTCAAAGGTTTAAAGGGGCAAAATTTACGAGACCATATGAGCGAAGCAGAGCTTATTTTTACCGCTTTAGCAGAATTATCTACACGACAAATTGCTGAGGTTGAAAATGCAACTGGTGTGAAAGAAAATGCAAAAGCAAGCAAAACAGGTGGAGCAATCGCCAAAAAAGCAAGACTTGAACTTGAAGATAAAACAGGAAAAAATATCATTACAGGTGAGAATTTTTTACCACCAAAAAAGGTATAAAATGGGCTAAGTGAGAACTGATAACAGATAGATTATAAAAATAAAATTTAAAGGCAAAACTAATGAGACAAGTAGAAACTGAAAAATCAATAAGACAAATCGT
Organism: Helicobacter pylori PMSS1; assembly: GCA_945883785.1. Taxonomy (GTDB): domain Bacteria; phylum Campylobacterota; class Campylobacteria; order Campylobacterales; family Arcobacteraceae; genus CAIJNA01. The sequence continues at coordinate 14,283 of CAMCYD010000046.1, read as the reverse complement.
AAGGAGTGCAGTAGAGGCATATGCAAGTGGCTTTGAAACGAGACACATTTCAGAGTTTAATAATCCTGATGGTGTTATTAATATGAAAATACATAATGTATTCATTGCAGCACTTGGGGAAGAGATACAATATTATACTTCTCTTGTTCGGTCTCTTGATAGTTCAATGGGAAATATGCTTGAAGGAATGGCGATTAATATTGCAAAATTATTTTATGAAGTTGAAAAAAGTGTTGAGGGAAAACTTTATCCAGAACAAACAACAAAAATTGCAGAATTTTTAGAAGGTTATAAAAATAGCAAGAATAATTTAAAGCCATTAATAAGTCATTATGATGAAATTAAAAATTTAACTACAAATAGTAATGTAATAACTAAAACACATGTAAGTGATTACTATTTGTATGATAAAGAAACAAATACACATTATTTGATTGAATTAAAAATTGGTGGAGATTTGGATAATAAAAAAGCACGAAGTGAAAAAGAGGCTATTTTTGAACAGTATGCAATTCTTTCAAATTCTTTAGGAAAAGATGCCAAGATTAAATGCTATTTCGCAACTGCATATAATCGTTTTGGTGAAGATAAAGAGTGGAAACAAGGTAGAGTTTTACAATTTTTTTCAAAAGATGAATTGATGATTGGTAAGGATTTTTGGAACTTTGTTTGCTGTAGTGAAAAAGGTTATGAAATAGTGATAGATGAGTATAAAAAATCTGCAAGTTTGATTACAGAGGCTTTAGACAATATTAAGCAAACATATTTAGGATAAAGAAAATGACAAAATTAATCTATGTACCGAAAAACTATATATTAAAAACTAGGCTATCTCCAATAATAAAATGGGCTGGAGGCAAAGAGCAAGAATTAAAATATATTCATCCAGCAATGCCAAAGAAATTTAAAAATTATTATGAACCATTTGTGGGAGGTGGAGCAACATTCTTTTCAATAAATGCTGATGAAATGTATATTAATGATAAATCACATGAATTAATAAATTTGTATAGCATGATCAAAACTCAGGATTATGTTTTTTTTGAGACGGTTAAAAATATAATTTTAAATTGGAATACGCTTGAAAGTATCGTTGATAAAAATAAAAAAGAATTTATAGATTTATACCGTAGTTTTTCAAATGATAAAATTCATGAAATCAATGTTAAACGGTGGGTTAATGAATTTGTTAATATAAATAACAATAATTTGAAAGAAATGCTAGAACTGAGTCTAAATATAAATCTTGATAGTTTTTTAAAAGAAGTTAATAAAAATCTTTTTAGCAAAATAAAAAGAATGAAAAAAATAGAACTTGAAAAAAGTAAATTGCCAGATAATGATATTTTGGATAATATAGAATCTGCTTTAAAGAGTGCTTTATATATGTATTTTAGGTATTTATATAACAATATTAAAAAATATAATATTGGTAATTCTCAAGAAAGTGCAATTTTCTTTTTTATTAGGAATTTTGCTTATAGTGGAATGTTTAGATATAACAAAAATGGTGACTTTAATGTACCATATGGCGGAATAGGATATAACAAGAAGAATTTATTTAAAAAGCTTGAATATTTACAATCGACTGAACTTATTCAACATTTAAAAGATACAAGTATTAATAATTTAGATTTTGAAGATTTTTTAAAAAAATATAAGCCACAAAAGAATGATTTTATATTCTTAGACCCACCTTATGATAGTGAGTTTAGTACTTATGCTCAAAATGAATTTAATAAAGATGACCAAATTAGATTAGCCGATTATTTAATTAACAAATGCGAAGCAAAATGGATGATGATAATTAAAAATACAGATTTTATTTTTAGTTTATATGACAACCCAAATATTAATATTAGTGATTTTGATAAAAAATATATGGTCAGTTTTCAAAATAGAAATGATCGAGATGTGCAACATCTTTTGATAAGAAACTACGAGGAATAAAAATGGCACGAATTACAGAACAAGAATTGATTTTACCTACATTATTTATTATGAATAAGAAAACTAATAAAGAAATAACAACCTCTGAAATAATAAAGGAGCTAGAACTTTTACTTGAGATTGATATGGAAGATGGGGAAATTATAAAAGGAAGAAATGATTCTTATTTCACTCAAAAAATTAGAAATTTAAAATCTCATAATACTTTAGTTAAAAATGATTTAGCTACATATACACAGGGTATATTTAAAATTACATCTAACGGTGAGGAATATTTAGCGAAAAATCAAGAAAAATTAAAATTAATTATTGCCGAAGAAAAATTTTTACATCAATATTCAAGAATAATTACAGAATATTTTAATGAATTTAACAACAGTATTAAGAATATTCGAGATCTTACGGAAGTTTGTTTAGCTAATCCTAGTTTGCAATCTCATTATTATAATATGCTCTATTCATCTGTGATAACTAGTTTAGAGACTTATCTAGCTGATGCACTAAAATATACTTTGTCAAAAAATGAAGAATTTTTAATTAACTTTGTAAAAACATTTAAAGATTTTAAAAATATAAAATGTGATTTTAATGATATATTTAATTTATGTGGTACTATTAATGCAAGAGTAGAAGAAAGTTTAATGTCACTTTTATATCATGATTTAGCAAAGATGAAAGGTATATACAAATCAACATTTAAGATTAGTTTTCTAGATATTGGAGATTTAAGTAAATCGGTGTTAATTAGGCATGATTTGGTGCATCGAAATGGTAAATGTAAAGACGGTTCTACTCATCAAATTAGTAAAATTGATATATTAAATTTATGTGACAAAACAGTAACTTTTATTGAAAATATAGAAGTACAAATTGACTCATTAACTGCGATAGAAGATGAATAATAATTATAGAATTTTTCATGCAGATAGCTTGAATTACATCAAAACAATGCGAACAGATTCTGTGGATTTTATATTTACTGATCCACCATATAATTTAAATAAATACTCAACTGGAAATATTAAATTTACCCATCGAAGTGATATAAATAATGATATTGCGGAATGGGATAAAGACTTTGATCCATTAGATTATAAAGAAGAATTTCTTAGGATTTTAAAACCGACAGGAAACTTATTTTCTTTTACTTCTTATAATACAATTGGTAGATGGCATGAAATTTATGACCCTTTATTTGATACATTTCAATTCTTTGTATGGCATAAAACAAATCCAACACCAAAGTTTATGAAAGCAGGTTTTTTAAATAGTTGTGAAATGATAGCTTGTATGTGGAACAAAGGACATACTTGGAATTTTGGAAAGCAAAATGAGATGCATAATTTTTTTGAAAGTGCAATTTGTATGTCACCTGAAAGATTAACCAACCCTAAACATCCAACACAAAAGCCAATTAAATTACTAAAACATATTATCAATATGGCAACGAACGAGAATGATGTAATTTTTGATCCATTTATGGGTGTTGGTTCAACAGGTATGGCAGCTTTAGAATTAGGTAGAAAGTTTATAGGGATTGAAAAAGATGAAATATATTTTCATGCGGCAAAAGCAAGATTGGAAATGTTTCCAATATGAGTAATGAATTATCTATTTTTGAAAGTAAAAGTAACCGACAATACTACAATGAAGTATTTGAAGCTTGCTGCTTTTCAGTAGTTGACATATGGACAAATAGTTCTCAAATTACAAAACTACGACTTTGGATAGAACTTCTTAAAAATAGTTATTATAATGAAAGTTTTCAGCTTGTAACTTTGCCAAATATCGATATCAACATCAAAACAGGAAATAGTCTTATCAGTAGATTTGAGCTTCAAGATGAACTAAAAATCAAAAATATCAAAGAGGAGATCAAAAACTACAAGCAAAGGGTAAGTGACTATAAAAACAACCTTGGAACTAAAAAAGAGGTATTAGAATCTATAGCAAACCTCAAAGAGAAATTTAAACTTTCACTCAAGGCAGAAGCCAAAATTCAAAAAGATTTTGATGAAAAACTCAAAAATTATTATCTTGAATTTGGTTTTGATGGGCTTGATAACACTTTAATTTTGAAGTGTTTGGATTGGAGAATGCAACAATTTCAAGCGACTCTCTTTGGTGAAAAAGACACAAAAAAACAAACAAAAATACTAGAAGAACTCACAAGCCTTCAAGCAAAAATAGATGAGATAGAAAAAGGCAAAATCTATGATGATGCCTTTGAGTGGAGATTTGAGTTTCCTGAAGTTTTAGACGAAGATGGTAATTTTGTAGGGTTTGATATTGTGATTGGGAATCCGCCGTATATACCACTAGAAAATTTTGCAAGTGTGGATAAACTATTTTTTCAAAATAAATTTAAAAATTTTTCTAGAAAATATGAATCATCAGTAATGTTTATAGAAGAAGGCTTAAGTGTATTAAGATCTGAGGGTATTTTGGCATATATTGCACCACAAACTTGGCAGACTGGTGAAAATTATTCTTTATTTAGAAAAAATATACTTGATAATTTTGGAATTTATAGTGTTGTAAATTTGCCATTTAATATCTTTGATGATGCCTATATTGATACATCAATTTATTTAATGGGTAAAAAAAGATTAAATGGATATAAAATTTATTCTTATGATAAAAAAGAAAAGATTAGCAATATTGATCAGATTGATTTTCTAAATATTTCTGTAGATGCTATAGATAAAAAGAATTATAAATTAATTATAAATAAAGATATTAGCACTAAATCGGAAGATAGTAGTGCAAATGATATGTTATTTCTAGGTGATATTACAATATCTACACAAGGCTTGTCTGGCAGTAAATTTACAGAAGATGCTGACGGAGACATATACCCATATTTATCAAAAGGCAATGTTTTTAACTATACATTAACAATAGAAAATACACATACAACTGATTTATCAAAATTTAAGAATTTAAAAAAGTATTATGAAAAAGAAGAAAAAATCTTAATAAGAAGAATAATTAATAGGCAAAATAGATTATCTGTTGGATACACAAATGAAAAATTGGTTTTTAAAAAAGATATTAATCCATTTATTGTTATAGATATTGAGTTTTCAACAAAGTATATACTCGCATTATTAGCAAGTAGGTATATTTCTTGGTTTTATGTTAATTCTTCAATAATTGCAACAAAAAATGATTTTAGACAGACGACGCTAACAGAACTTAGGATGTTACCAATTAGGAAAATCTCAAATTTAACTCAATATAAAAACAATATCAATATTTTACTAAACCTTCAATCAAAAAAATATTATGATAATGAAACACCAATAGTAATAGGAAAATATAAAGAGCAAGAGATAAAAATAACAGAATTTTTGTTTGCAAAAAACAGAGGATATATTCTAGACTTAAAAGGTCATAGTGAAATATCTGAGGAGTATTTTACTCTTTTGCCTTATCTCTTTTGTTTTGATTTGTTTGATGAGTATTTGGAAAATATCAACGACGATAGAAATATATTTGTACTGTTTGATGGAGCAGGACATAGAATTATGCATGTGATTGATGCAAATAGTAAGCTTGTATCTGTATTTGTTGTGAGTGAAAAAAACTTTAAGAAGCAACTAGGTAGAAGATTTAGGTATCAAACAAACTTGCAAGGGAGGGCGAACCTTTCCTCCATCCTGAGTCCAGCAAGTCCTTTCTGGCGTCAAGCAAGTTCGATAGAGGAAGTTTACTTACATTTATCTAAAAACACACTTACACAAGAAAATTTCATTGTTTTGGTAGATGAGATACTAGAAGCCAAAAAACAAAATCCAAAAGCAGATACTTCAGAGCTTGAAAATCAAATCGACCAAATGGTCTATAAACTTTATTGTTTGAGCGATGAAGAGATAGCGATAATTGAAGGTGTATAATGAATGAATTACTTACAACAAATATCTTTAACTCTATAAAAGCAACGATAGATGAAGCAAGAAACAAAGCAAAACAATCTATCAATCATATTATGACTGAAGCTTATTGGAATATAGGTCGGCTTATGGTAGAAGAAGAACAAAAGGGAAATATGAGGGCAACTTATGGCGAGGGGCTTATAAAAGAATTGTGCAGACACTGTCTGCACAATTGAGCTTCAAAATATAAACTTTATCTTCCCACTGCGGAGGAATTAAAAAAAGAGATTGAAAAGGAAAAAATCTTATTGGAAAAAGAAACATTATGACAAATAAACAAAAAGTATATTTTAAAACCTTCGGGTGTCGGACAAATGTGGTTGATAGCCAGATTATGATGTCAAAATTGGAAGATTTTGTCCCAACTTTGGATGAATTTGAAGCTGATATTGTCGTGATAAATTCTTGTACAGTTACAAATAGTGCTGATAGTACTGCTAGAGGCTACATCAATAGCCTCAAAAAATCTCCCAAAAATCCTCGTGTTATTTTTACAGGTTGTGGAGTTTGGACAAAAGGGGAGGGGCTTTTTAAAGAAAACAAAATCGATGCCCTTTTTGGTGCAAGTGAAAAAGAAAATATCAATGCTATGCTAAAAAATGAAAGTCGTTTTTTTGAAGCTGGGGATTTAAACCATATCGACAATACGATTATTGAAAATATGATAGGGAAAAGTAGAGCATTTATCAAAATTCAAGAGGGGTGTGATTTTCGTTGTAGTTACTGCATTATCCCCTATGTTCGTGGAAATTCAAGAAGCCATGGTGAGGATAAAATCTTAGAACAAGTCAAACTTTTGGCATCAAATGGCTTTGGGGAATTTATTCTTACAGGGACAAACCTGGGTTCATTTGGCAAAGGACTTGATGGAAAAGATGGTTTGGCGATACTTTTAAAGAAAATTTCATTTATTAAAGGTGTGCGAAGAGTTAGACTTGGAAGTGTTGAACCTATACAGATAACTGACCAATTTAAAGAACTTTTGGATGAACCTTGGATGGGGAAACATTTGCACATAGCACTCCAACACACCACAAAAGAGATGCTGGGTCTTATGAATAGACGAAATAAACTAAAAAGTGACCTAGAACTTTTTGAGTATATCGCTTCTAAAAACTATGCTTTGGGGACTGATTTTATCGTGGGACATCCTGGGGAAACTGACGCTATTTGGAGAGAAGCAATTGAAAATGTTAAGAAGTTTCCACTTACTCATCTTCATGGATTTACTTATAGCAAACGAGATGGAACACAATCGGCAACTATGTCTGGGCAAGTGAGTGGAGATGTTGCAAAAAAAAGATTGGCTGAGTTAACTTCCATTATAGATGAAAAGAATTATATTTTTAGACAGAAACAAACGAATCTTGAAGTTTTAATAGAGCAAAAAAAAGATAATATCTATTTAGGATATGACCAATTTTTCAATCAAATAGAGGTAAGTAGCGAAGCTGATTTGGTTGGAGATTGGATAAATTTGACTCATTTTAGTGTTGAAAAAAATATAAATAAAGCTATTTTTTAATAAGACACTATCTATAGGAAAAGAAAAATATGATTGAAAAACAATACAAAACATTGATACATCAACTTGATAATATCGTAGACTCTAAGCATATAGACCAAGTCAAAATGATTATTGAGTATTTAATGAAAATAAATAATTTAAAAGTGGAACTTTTTAGTGCGTTTGACATTCAAGTAGTGTATCAAAAAATAGCAATTTTTTTAAGTGCTAATTTTCATATTTTGAATTTTAAAATAGTTCAGAATATACATAATATTGAAACAGTTACCTTTCAAAGTAGCGAGGAAGAACATTATAAATATAAATTTATAAATTTTATAAATGATTTGGGAATATTAGAAGTTTATTTGGACAATGAACATCTGAATGCGTTTGATAAAGTTTATTTGGATACTTTTTTGGATGAAATAACAAGTGTTTTATATGTAAAATATGTTTTAAATGAATTGCAAAATTCAATGTATGTGGATCATTTGACTAAACTTAAAAATAGACAATCTTTTGATGAAGATATGAAAGAATTTGTTCCACTTGCTCTTAGAGAAAAGATGAAATTAGCAGTTTTGATTGTAAATATTGATAGATTTAGAGCTGTAAATGATGAACATGGGACAAAATTTGGAGATGATTTTTTGAAACTTTTTGCATCAGTTATCAAACGCACTATTAGAAGTTCTGATATTGCAGTGAGATTTGGTGGTGGAGAATTTTTGATTTTGTTGGTTAATGTGTTGGATGAAAATAAAGCAGCGGAAATTGCAAATACTATCAAAGATAAATTGACTGAAACATATTTATTATCACCAAATAATGATCATTTTAGAAAAACGGTTTGCATTGGAATGTCAATGTTCCCACAAGATTCAGATGAAATCAATGAGGCGATAAAAAAAGCAGAAATGGCTTTAATAGATGCGAGGGATAAAGGGAGAAGTAGTATTGTTAAATTTTCTGATATTGATAATGGTGGAATTGACTTTTTTTAAGTACCACCAGCTTATTAGATATTAGCAAATAAGATTGGATTTTTTGTGTTTTGTGAGTTCATCATAAAGAGCTAAAATATTTTGGTACTTTAATCCAAATGAGATATCAATTAAAAAATCATTTCCAGCTATTATTTTTATAGCTTTTTGTACGAATTTTTCTCCAAAAATAGCGAATAATCCCTCTTGAAAATCATTAAAATCAAGATTCTCATTTTCCATAATGATAATCTCACACACAACTTTTGAAAGTTTTGTATCACTAAAAAGGAGAAGGTCTTTTGCTTCTTCAAGTTCATCAAGTAAGATATAAATCTGAGCTTTGAACTCCAACATCGTAAAGGGAGTTTCAAAAATCACACCGATATATTTTCCAATATCTATAGAGTTATCAAGTGGTAAGATAGCATCTAAAATCTCTTCATAGTCATAATCTTTAAAGTTTAAAACCATATCTCGTATCGTTTTAGCTTGATTTTTGTTGTTATAAATCAAATCTTCTATCGGATACACTTCACTAAAATTTGGCACTATAATCTGACAACTGTAAAATCCTAAATAATCATATTCCCTTAAAAATATCTCTTTTTTTTCACTATGCAAAATAGCAACTAAAAAATCATATTCATCCTCACTATTTGCTCCAGCATATCTCCACGGGGTAAGGGGGAAACTTTTTTTTACACTTAAAAATCCAAAACCTATTTTTCCATTTGAATCTACAAAATGAGATTCGATATTGGAACTATCATCAACAATTTGCATATCAAAAGTGGGAGTTTCAAAACTATCAAGTTTTGTGAGGTCTCTCCCTTGCATAAGCTCACTCATAGTTCTTTCAAGTGCCACTTCAAGTATCGGATGAGCACCAAAAGAGACAAAAATGGTAGAGTTTTTTGGATTTATCAAAGAGATGGCAACAACAGGATAAACTCCACCAAGAGTAGCATCGTGGACAGCTATTGTGTAACCATTTGCTTCTAAAATTTCGATATCTTCATTGAGTTTATCAAATTTTTCTAAGAGAGCTTTAGGAAATGTAGGTAAAGAAAGCCCCTCTTTAATAACTTTTATCTTCACATATCTTTCAATTATCTCACTGAGTGCTTGAACTTTCGCTTCATTTGGTGTATTGCCACTTGCTAAGCCATTGCTCACATAGAGGTTGCTTATAAAGTTTTGCGGGATATGAACTGTTTGCTTGGTCATAAGATTTGTAAAGGGCAAAGTGACGATTTTATCCCCATAAGAGCTATTAAAATCGATTAGATCTTCACCGCTTAGTTCATTATTTGGGTCATATATTTTTTTGAGTTTTTTATCAAACGCTGTGTCTAAAAACTCTTCCATTTCAAATACAACTTCATCTGGAAAATGTTGTCGATTTGGAAGATAAAAATCACTAAAAAAATTATTTGTTTGGAGCCTTTCGATAAATTCCCCATAAGCACTCGCTAAACTTGCTTCGTGGTTTATCCCTTTTCCATTTGAGTAGATGTAGTTTTTAGCCCCATCAAAAGAGAGATTGTGTGAAAAACAATTTTTCAAAGGGTGAAGTTCGACCGATAAAGTGCTCTTTAAATCAAGTTTTTTAAAAACATTGGACATATTTGTAAGTGTCTCTTCAAGTGGGAGGGTTTTGCCTAATAGTTGCATGGTGTATTTTTCTTTCTCTATTAAATTGTAAAATGATAGCTTTGCACAGCGGTTTAATAAGTTGGCGGTGCTTAATTGTTGATAGATTGTAACATATAAAACATTACAAAAAAGTTACAAGAAATCTTTAAGCTTTTAAGAATATCTAAAGAGAAACATACATACAATAAACCACAACAAACCCAAAAAAATTTAAGGACTTCTAAATGATAAAACTTATCAACAAAACCCCTTCTCCCTCTCTCTCTCTCTCTCTTATCTAAACCACAAAAAATAATCCTCTCGCTCGCATCTGCTAGTTTGCTTCTAGGAGGTTGTGGTGGAGGAGGTGGCTCAACTCCACCTGTAGATACTACCCAAACAGCATATCTTATAGATAGTGCGGTTGAAGGTATCCCAAATCCTTTTGATATCGCTAATAAATCAAATGTAGCACTTTCAACTTTGATAGAATCAGATGGAGTAACTATTACTGGACTCACAACAGCTTCCCCTATCTCTGTCATTGATGGAGAATATAGTATCAATGGTGGAACTTACACAGCTATAGCAGGGACTATCTCAAATGGTCAAACGGTAAAAGTAAGACATACAAGCTCTGCAACAAACGGTACCCCAACTACGACAACTTTAACTATCGGTGGAATAAGTGATACTTTTACAGCAACTACTTTAGCCATACCAATTGATTATCTTCCGCTTAGTGGTGCTACAAATGTAGGTGTATATAGTTGGATAAAATTCAATTTCAATCAAGCTATGGATAGCTCAACCCTTACACCATCAAATCTTGCTTTAAGTGGTAGTAAAACTTTTGCAAGTTGTGATTACAATAGCTCTACAACAACTGTACTTTGTAAACTAGCAGAAAATATAAGTTTTGCAGAAAACACACTCTACACTCTAAGTGGTACAGTGAAAAATAGTGGAGGAGTTGATGTAGTTGTTGATACAAACTTCACTACAGGCTCACTCAATACTTTTGGAAGACTCAGAACTGGACAAACTCTTTGTTATGATAGTGCCAATAATACAATAGCTTGTACCGATGACAATGCACTAAAAAGTGATGGATATTATGTTTCTCAAGGATTGGGATTTGCAAGAAGTTTTGACAGAAACACAACTACTGGTGGACAAGAAACTGTCAAAGACAATGTCACAAAACTTATCTGGCAAGATGATAGCTCGGCTTCAAGTGTCACAGCAACTTGGGAGAATGCAAATAATATAACTTGCCAAAGTTTAAATACCTCTACTTTTGGTGGATACACAGATTGGCGACTGCCAACTATTGAAGAACTCTATACGATTACAAATAAAGGAACTCATTCTCCTGCTAAATTTAGCACATTTAACAATTTCGCTTCTGGCTTTTATTGGTCTTCGACTACCTATGCAGGTAACTCAGGCAATGCTTGGTATGTGGACTTCGATAGTGGCTCCGACGATGCCGACGATAAGACGAATAGCGGTTATGTCCGTTGCGTTAGGGCTGGACAATGACTTTGACCTCTTTGATTATTGTACCGCCCTTAGGCGGTTTGAAAGTGGTAAATCATAATGCTTTATGAAAATCTCCCTATATACAAATCAGCACTAGATTTTTGTGTCTATATAGAGACAATAGTTCAAAACTTCGATAAGTATCATAAATACACTATTGGAGCTGATTTACGAACTATGAGTAAAGAGCTTCTTTTTACTATTCATAGAGCAAATACTCTTACGGATAAAAAAGAGATGTTGACACATCTTAGAGATAGATGTGAAGATACGAAAATGATTTTACAACTTGCAAAAGAGCTTAGAGCATTTGCATCTTTTAAACAATTTGAACACAGTAGCAAGCTTTGTGTTGATATTTGCAAACAAAGCCAAGCTTGGCTTAATTTTTCTGCCAGAGTTATCAAATGAGTTTATCTTTGATAAGTGTGCAACATCATTGTGCGGTATCATCACCAGTTTGGTATAAAAATAAAACTTTTATGACAGTTTCATATCAGTTTTTTAAGTATGGTACTTATTTCGCTTCTAACAATTATTGGTCTTCAACTACCAATGCAGGTAACTCAGACAATGCTTGGAATGTGAACTTCAATAGTGGCAACGACAATGCCAACAATAAGACGAATAGCAATTATGTCCGTTGCGTTAGGGCTGGAGAATGATTTTTGGTTTTGCTTCGCTTTACAAAGCATTTATCAAATGTAGAAAAAATAAAAGAAATACTGCAAATGCTTTGAAGTTTGAACAAAACTTACTAGAAAACTTATGTGACTTAGAAACTTCACTGAAAACAAAAAGCTATAGACCAAATCGCTCTATAGCTTTTTTGTCCAATTCGCCAAAACTAAGAGAGATTTTTGCAGCGGACTTTAGAGATAGAGTAGTGCACCACTTGCTAGTGCCACACTTGGCAAAAGTTTTTGAACCAAAATTTATCTATGATGTTTACAATAATCGCGAGGGCAAAGGGATACACCAAGCTACCAAAAGAGCGAAACAATTTGCTGTGCGACACAAAGATGGGTATTACTTACAACTTGACATCAAAAGCTTTTTTACAATATTGACAAAAATATACTCTATGACAAAATAGCCAAAGAGATAGAAAATAAAGATATTTTGTGGCTGACTAAAATTATCATCGATAATGATGTCACAAGCAACTATCACTTCAAAGGGGATAAGAGAAAATTAGAACTTTTACCGCCACATAAAACACTTTTTAAAATAGCTAAAAACAAAGGGTTACCAATAGGAAACTTAACAAGCCAATTTTTTGCAAATGTTTATATGAATGATTTTGATAATTTTGTAAAAAGAACTTTGAAATGCAAGTGCTATATAAGGTATGTGGATGATTTTGTGATATTTGGGTCATCACTAGAAGAACTAAAAGAATTGAAAATAACAATAGAGGATTATCTCTACTTTACCTTGCAACTTGAATTGAGAGAAGACTCTAAATGTAGAGCAATCAAAGATGGGCTAGACTTTTTGGGCTATATCATACGACCAAACTATATCCTCACAAGAAATAGGGTAGTTAATAACTACAAATACAAAAAAGCAAAATATTTAACAGCATATGAAGCCAGTCATTGCGAGTGCAACGAAGCAATCCAAAGAGGAAATGGATTGCTTCACGATGTTCGCAATGACGAAAGAGGTCACAGTGACGGTCATTGCGAACGAAGTGTGGCAATCCACAAAAACAAGCCACGCCGCGACAAACCAATGAGCCTTGAAGAGATAAAAAGATTTTTGTCTGTTCAAGCTTCATTTTTGGGGCATATCTCACATGGAGATAGTTACAATCTAAAACAAAAGGTAGGAATAATCGATGAAAAACAATGTACTTATCCAACTCGCATTGGTTGGTAGCTTAGCTGTTGGCTTACAAGCTGAATATATCAGAGATGATAATAAAAAGATAGTCCTCGATAGTGCAAGTGGACTAATATGGCAAGATGACAATGAAGCACAAACCATCACAAAAACATGGACAGAAGCTATAGCCTATTGTGAAGCAAAAGAACTTGGAGGCTACACTGACTGGAGACTGCCAAATCAAAATGAACTCAGAAGTATTATAGATAAAAGTAAAACATATCCATCACTTTCAGCGACATTTGTTAATTTCGCTTCTAGCTTTTATTGGTCTTCTTCTACCCATGCAGGTAACTCAGGCTCTGCTTGGTTTGTGTACTTCGATAGTGGCGTCGACGGTGCCGACTATAAGACGTATAGCTATTATGTCCGTTGCGTTAGGGCTGGACAATGACTTTGACCATTTGAAAATTGAGGCTTTTAACTCCCATCGTCCTTTCGATGGGAATACATATAAGAATACAAACAATAAAATCACCACTCGTAACACCGACTTAAGTCAGTTATTTTTTCCGATACATTCAAATTACTGCAAATAAAACAGCCGACTAAAGTCAGCTTTACGATTTCCACTAAAGCTTGAAGTTTGTGAACCTAGAAAAGAGGGTGGGCTGTATTTGTGGATGGTTGGGAAATAAGATTTATACGAATTTTGATAGTTTTGGATAAATTAGAAAAACTAAAGAGCCACTTGCAAATTCAAAGATTTTGAGTATGAATAGTAGCAATTATTAGATTTTCACTTTAAAAATCACTTTTTGCTCCATGCAAATGGTTATTTTTAAAGGGGAAAGATGATGATTGAAACTGTTTATAATCATTTGTTTGA
>CAMCYD010000045.1 GCA_945883785.1 Helicobacter pylori PMSS1 | reverse complement strand
GATATTTTAGCAGCTTTTTATGTAAAGATTTGTATAAAAAAGAGACTAAAATAGCTTATTTATAGATGTTTAATATTGGTTTGAAGAATCGAAAATATCTCAAAATTTTAGAGTTTTGGGATGGGGTTTACTTGGGGGTTACAAATAATGCAACTTATGTAAAGTAATTTATACATTCTTTAGTAAATTCATTTTGCTACCACACTCGACTTTTCATCATTGATATTCAAAAGACTGTTTGCCCCTGCTTCTCTACTTTCGACCAATTCGACTATCAAAAAAATCTCGAATTTTTTTCTTACTGATTTTTTCTTTAGGCTCTAAATATGCAATATTATCATCTTCGATATCATCAATATACAAAAGCCCAACAACAAAAAGCTTATAGGTTATCCCCTCTACAATATGCTCACTACACTTAAATATCGCTTTTAAGCTCATAACCTCTTTAGCTAAAAAATATAAATCATAATAATCCCTGTATTTCGCTCTTAAAAACAGTACATTTACTTTCATTGCAGCTATTTGCTCAAGTGTTGCTAAATGAAATTTATTATTATCAACTGGTTTTAAAAAACTCCATTTTGCATTTAAAAAAGTTACTTTTACCCCATCTAAAAGCAAATCTATCTGATTATCAGATTTATTTAGAATCTCTTTTTTTTCAAATTGCTTTATATATTCCAAAATCTCTCTAAAATCAAAATTATCTTCATATGTAAAAAAGTCCAAATCCTCACTTTTTCGATGACAAATATGCAAAGCTAAAGCACTTCCACCCACTAAAACATATTTATTCAAAAAAGGACAAGTATCAATAATATTTAGCAATAACGCTTTTGTCTTAGGAAGCAAGTAGTTTAAGTTTTTCAAATCTTGCATTTTTCACCTCCTTAAAATAATCAGCCTCAACATCCATACCAAAGAAAACTCTTGCAAGCATAAGATTGATTTTGATAAAACTTCTGTCACTTCCCAGTTTCTCTTCCCATACAGTTTTTACTTTTCTTTTACCAAAAAGCTCTAAGCAAAGCTCGATATCATCAAAATCAGCATACTTAAGCACATATTCGATAAGAAGTTTTTCGCCACACTCTTCATAGCTCATATCTTTGCTATAACTCCAAAAAATACCTTTGTCTCGCAAGTATTTGAACAGTCTAACTTTTTGCCTGTGTATCTTATATATTTTGGAAATAGCCACATTTGAAAGCTTTAGCAATGTAGCAATTTGGCTTTGAGTATATCCATCTCTGATAGCTTTTGCGACGGCAATATCTTTTTGAAACTCCTCAAAATAAGAATCTAATTGTTTTAGCTCTTTTTTTATCACAACCTCTTCTCTTATCTCCAGTTTTGCACTATAAAGCTCATCTATTTTTTTAAGCTCTTTATCATCAAGCTCTTTATCAAAATTTATACTCTCAACTAATTCAAAATTTAACATTAAAAATTCAAAATTACGACTGCTCATCGTCCATCTATACTCACCGATTTTTTTAGTAATACCTGCTTTGATAGGATTGTATTCGATATATCGCACCAATGTTGAGAGATAGCTAGCATCATATACAAACCAAGACTTAAATCGCCCTTGCCAAAGTGGTCCCACTCTTTTGTATTTGTGATTGAAATATACGCTATATCTTGAATTGATTTTTTGCATCATGATTGAAAGATTTTCGTTAGATACTTTTATAAGCAGGTGATAGTGATTACTCATAAGCGCATATGAGTAAGCCTCAAAACCATACTCTATACTAGCATCTTCCACTATCTCTAAAAACTTCAAAAAGTCAATATCTTCAAGATAAATATTACCTTTAGCTACACCACGATTGATAACATGATAATATCCATTTTTTTCTATTCTTGTCGGTCTTGCCATCTTTAACTTCCTTTTCGTCAATCATGACCCTTTTATTATTTTCCAATATCCATTTCGATTATCTCCTACTCGTCGTAATACACCATCTTTTTTGAGCCTTTGTATGTACTCTTTTACTGTGTTGATACTTATATCAAGTTTATTTGCCAATTCATCCCTAGTGATTTGTGAATTGTTTTTTATCAAAACCAATATTTTTCCCCTTGTGGTTATTGGGGTGGATTCATTTATTGATTTTTTTTCAAGTCTTATTTGGGTAAACAAAGAGCTACTGTCATCTATTATAAGCTCTATTTCAGGATACTGTACCAACTCTTTTTGCACTTTTTCAAATCCAGTACCCCATTACTCAATTATCTTTAGTTTTTTAAAAAGATTTCCAAGATTTTGATTTCTTAGCTCACTACAGCCACTATTTACCTGCTCTTTTTCTATGAGAAAATATCCAGGATTTGTCACTTCAATCATATCATCAAAAATCGCTATTTTTATATCGCTTCCAACTACAGAATAATCCCTATGCACTATCGCATTTATCACTATCTCTCTTAAAGCCAAAAGTGGATATTCCCATCTATCTTCACGATACACCTCCCCTATAGTAGCCCCTAGTTTTATGTTTTTTTTGATAAAGTCTATACTGCTTTCTATCCCATCTATTATATTTCCATCATAAGTAGCTTGATCCAAAAATACTTTTGTAGAAGTTCCTTTGAACCTCGCACATTCTATTTTGATAAGAGGAAAATATTCTTCTCTTTTTTTAGAAAACCAAATACCAAGATTGGTCAAAAAATATTCTTCCCTCTCTTTTTTAACAAATCTTAACTTTTCAAATGTATTGATATCTATTTTTTCATCAAATTCTTTTTTTAGTTTTTCGGTAATATCATCAAAAATATTTTCACTGTACAAAAGTTCATAATTTACAACACTATCAAACGATATTCTTCTTTTTTCCCTTTCAAGATTTTCAAGTATAGCTATCACAAAGCAAACTAAAACATAGAAACTGTCATTGCGAGGCACGAAGCAATCCACGAAGCCGACTATGGATTGCTTCGTTCCTCGCAATGACATACAATATAAGCTTTAGTTTGCTTTTTGATGACAATATATCAAGAGTAGCTACTCTATTTGTAGAACCAACTCTTATATATGTGCCATTGTGTTTACCCAAACTTTTTATATAATGAGGTCTCTGACTCGATGGATAAAAATGTACCACTAGTAAAGTTTTATTTTCATACCTGACACTATATATCTCAGGCATGATATTTGGTGAACAGTTATCGTAGATAGTATTTGAGATACTCTCCTCAAATTTCACAACACTATCTTCATCTATTCCTACTACAACTCCATTATCCTCAACTCCTATAATCAAATCTCCACCTTGTGAGTTTGAAAACGCAATAGCAGTTTTGATAAGCTTCTCGTTTGATGGAAGCTCTCTTTTAAATTCTAGCTTTCTATTTTCTTTTTGCGTAAGTAGTTTTTTAATATCTGTCATTTAACATCCTCCTATATACTCTATATTTTCATATGTTTGACCTAAAACTGAATCTTTTTTTGTCAATCAAAAAGTAAATCTCTGACCCTACTTTTTCAATTTAGAGTTCATTTGACACCCAATTTTCCAAACTCAAATTTTCAACCCTTTGAAATTCTTTTACATTATTTGTAATCAACACTCCATTTAATGATTTAGTATGAGCTGCAATAAATAAGTCATTTGGTCCAATTACATTTCCTTTTGATTCTAAATCAGTTCTTATGTTTCCATATTCAAAAGCAGCATTCTCATCAAATGAGTATCTTTCAAGTGGCAGTAAAAACTCACTAACCAACGCTTCTAGCTTCCTACTACCTCTTTTTCTTACCCCATAATACAACTCTGCTACTGTAATAGATGATACACCTATTTTATGGTCTTTTGAGATTGCTTCAAACTTATCAATTAAAGATAAATCTCTATTTTTTATAATATATGAGATGATGTTTGTATCAAGAATATATATCAAAATAGCTCTCTCGTCTGCTGTTTAGGTTGGTGTCTTTCAAATTCAAATCCATCAAAATCTTTGATAGCATTTCTCATAACATCCCATTTTGATTTTTCCTTTGGAATAATAACCAACGAATGCCCTACCCTCTCAATATAAACCTCTTCAGAGTCAACTCTATATTCTTTTGGCAATCTTATTGCTTGACTTCTACCGTTTTTAAAAACTTTCCCCATCATTGTCATAATCCTATTCTCCTCATCATTGATATATATCAAAAGTATATATCTTTTAAGCTTTTTTGTCAACTATCAAACGAACTCTAAAATTGGGCTTTTAAGTTAAGAGCAAAGCCCTGACCCTATTGCTTTCAGTAATTCTACTGAAAAACAAGAATAGATGAAATACCTCAAATCAAAAATATCATCAAAGGGGAGATGCACCTCATAGGACCACGAGCCGAGTGGAATATCCTAGTGGAAAACTACGAAAAAGCTCTTCCATACTATCATGAAAGACATCTCATCGCTCCAGGTATCACAGGATGGGCACAAGTAAACTATCCATATGGAGCAAATCTTGAAGACACCAAACAAAAACTGATGTATGACCTCTACTACATCAAGCACTGGAGTATTTTACTTGAGCTTAAAGTGATATGGAAAACTATTTTGGTGGTATTAAATAAAAAAGGTTTATAAATAATTTTTTATAAACCCTTTGTTAATTTCATCTCTCTCCCTATCAAATACCCATCCCCACTTACTAAAATAGTAAATAGCCGACTTGATATGAAACATCAGAAGCTTTTTATTGACATATGACTCTTTTGCATACTCATGGACTATCTCAACTTTTGGATAAAAAATAGTTTTGTATTTGCTATGGATTCTACGATTTAGGTCTGTATCTTCAAGATACATAAAGATATTTTCATCAAAAAGCCCTACATTTTCAAGTGTAGCAACTCTTAAAAACATAAAACATCCAGACAAACTTGGTACATTCATCACTTTGTCATATCCAGTCCATCTTAGCTCATACTGCTCATTTCGTTTTTCTTTCCAACTTCTGCTTGGAATAAATCTTCTCAATATCAAATCTGTTGGTGTTGGTAAAAGTTTGCAAAGGTGTTGGATTTCACCATCAGGATATCTCACTTGTGGAATAATATTTCCAACATCTTGATAATTTTCCATATAGTCAAAAAGATCCTCCAAAGTACCACTTTCAAAGTAAATATCAGGATTTAGCACAAGATGATAAGCTACTCCATCAGCTATGCTTTTTCTCATAGCGATATTGTGTCCAGCTCCATATCCTAAATTGGCATTGTTAAAGATATATTCTATCTTGCTATCTATCTTACTTAACTCTTTTAACTCATCATTTGATGAGTTATCTACTAAGTACAATTTTACTTTTAAGTCAGTGTTTAAAAAGCTATTTATTGCTTTTAC
Source organism: Helicobacter pylori PMSS1 (assembly GCA_945883785.1). Classification (GTDB taxonomy): domain Bacteria; phylum Campylobacterota; class Campylobacteria; order Campylobacterales; family Arcobacteraceae; genus CAIJNA01. Next base: position 11,811 of record CAMCYD010000045.1, on the reverse strand, counting down.
AAGTTGTTCTTTTTTGTTGTGATATAAAACTATTGATGCGTTAATTTGTGTCATCTCTGTTTATCCTTTTAACTATTTTTATTGACATTTTCTATATTATTAGATACAATCCCGTCATTAATTCGCTGCTCATCTTCATGGTGAGTGTAGCCTCCCCCCGCAAGAGGGGTTAAATCATAAAAATCCACAAATGACTTCTCTAGCTTTTCAAACACATTTTTATCAAGATTTCCTGTTTTGTACGCCAATCTTTTAGCATCGATAGTTTTTACTTGAGTGAGTATTGCACTATTTTGTTTATCTTTAAATTCTACAATACAATGAAACTTATCATCTTTGATTTTTGATGTTAGAGGTAAAGCCATAAAAGTATTTTTATTTATTTTCCTAAAAATAACCACAGGTCTTAAAAAGTTTTCACCTTTTCCGTATACTTCATATCCAATATTTTGTCCGATGGATACAAACCAAATTTCACCTTGTCGGAAGTGAATTCTATTTTTATTTGTATGAATATCTTTTTTTAAGTTATTCCAAGTATCAAAAGCTTTGCTTTCCTGAAAATTTGCCATCTCTTCCATTATTTACCTTTATCCCTCTTCACTATATTTTTCCCGATACCCACAAATTTTTTCTCTATATATTTTTCACTAAAATAACTCAAAAATAAAATCACTGCAAACAAACTCACAAAAGAAACAATAGGATTTGATGGGTTTATCCCAAAATAAAGAGCTAGTTGAATCACTGGAAAATGCAAGATATAAAAGCTATACGAAAAATCAAAATTTATCTTGATATGCTTTACAAAATAAACCAAATAAATAACTAAAATCCCCAAAAAAAGTGGATAAATAGCTAAAAGAGTGATGTTCTTATCTTTAAACTTATCAAACAACACATAAAGCATTATCCCTACGAGAAAAAGACGAAGCTGAGCTGGAAACTGAACAAGTAGCTTTTCTATTCCTAAATAATCCACTGCAAACATATACACCACAGACAAACTATAAAGTATTATAAGAAACCAAAATCCATATTTCTTATAAAACATAAATAAAGATGGCAAAAGTACATAAAACACAACTTCCATCTTCAGTGTCCAAAGACTTCCATTTATAGCGTCTACCTCCAAACCACTAAGTGTAGTGCCAACCGATGGAGCTAAGAAGTTTAAAAAGAAGATATTTGCTACAAAATACTTCACTATCTCTGTAAAATTTCCATCTGAAAAACCTATAAAAAACAATGTCTGCAAAAGTATCAAAAAAGCATAAAGAGGAAATATTCCAAAGTATTTTGCTTGATAAATTTTTTTAATAAAATCATGTATCATATTTGACTTGCAGTTTATTGCTTTTAAAAATAAACAATACTATAAATATTTGCATTACAAAAACTATATGAGTTAAAAAATTAGTAAAAATAGACATAGCTATAGCATGTAAAATTATACTTAGTACAAACACATATCGCAAAGAATAATTAGCTTTATGCATTACATATAAAAAAAATAATGCTGTAAAAAACAATATAAAAAATATTAACTCTAGACCAAAATCATTTAGCAATGTTGGAAAAAAAGAACTCATATTCAGAGACTCATGAACTAGATACACCGGATTAGATTTTATACCTAAAGTGGATTCAATTTGATCTCTTAAAAACGATGGAAACAATAGTATTGTTGAGCTTATGGGAATATAAATTGGTTCAAAATTTTCAATATTATAGTTGGTATTATTCAATGGTGAGACCATATAAATATATATCCATAAAAAACCACTAGGTAGATATTCTGGATAATCAAATGTAGGAGAAGCTATTGCCAGAAAATGTTCCTTACCGCTTCTCATGTCGCCAATAAAACCAAAAATTGTTATAAATAGCATTATGATAAAAAAAACTTTTAATATTTGTTTAAACTTAATTTTTGTGGTTATGAAATGCAAAAACATTAACTCTAAGAATATTGAAACAAGTTGCTGCCTATTCACTATCAGTATAGTCCATAGAATAAAAAAAATTACTACATATTTGTCAATTTTTGAACTTGATGCTTTATATTTTAAGAAATGGTAAGTTATCAAAACAAATGAAATAGAATTGAGAAATCCATGAAGACCAGATATTCCAAAATCCGCATAACCTATATATGGTCCAATACCAAATAGTGCTATCAAAGGTAAGTTTTGTTCAAACAAAATTTCAAAAATTATCATAACTATCCAAAAAAGCCATAAATACTTAATTTTTTTATAGACTTTCATATTGCTGATTTCTTTTAATAGTAGAGAATTCGAATATTTTGGATAAAGTATAGGTTTTTTTACGGTAATAAAGTAAAGTAAATATGCTAATAAAAAACCCATACAACTTATAAAAAGTAATAAATAAGTTTCATATTTCATTTCCAATAAAACATTACTTAAATGTAAAGAATAAAGCAAACCTGTTGAAAGCCACAATAGTACAAAAAAAATAGAAGGATTCGTAAATATCACAAATTAACCTTTATTGATTGTTAATATTTTGTAAAAAAATACTCGACGAATTATTCTAAAACTATTCAGTATATAATACTGTATAAATCCATATTCTAAATCAGTAAGATATTTATCTATGATGTGACTTTTCAAAAATAATTTATTAAAACTTCTAAATCTATCTGCATGTTTTAAGTTTGAAATTGCTATTTGATTATAAATATTCCATTTTGCAGTTTTGCTTCTTCTACTTATATTTGATGCATGTACTCTATATTTAGCAACTATTATAGGTACAAAACCTAAAAGATTATCTGCCAATAATCTTAAATAAAATTCTCTATCTTCTACCAACAAATTTTCGTCATACATTCCAACTTTTTCATATAATGATTTTTTTGCTAAAAATGTTGGTCCCACAACAGACCAATTAATTATAAGTTCGTCGACAATATTGTCTGCTAATCTTTTATAATTAGCATGATACAACGATATCATAGCACTTTCATCAACAAATTCTGAATTTGTCCCTATAACATTTGCATCGCCTATACAGGCTTTTAAAGACGGATTATTTTTTAAAAATTTCACTCTTTTTTCAATACTTTCTTCCTTAAGAACATCATCACTTGCACAAAGGGTTATATATTCACCCTTTGATAAACCTATCATTTTATTTAATGTCTTTGTAACACCTTGATTTTCTTGTGAAATATATTTTATATTTAGATTAGGATTATTTTCAATCCACTGTTTTACTATTTTTTCTGAATTATCACTTGAACCATCATTTACTATTATCACCTCTACATTACTATATGTTTGATTTTTAATTGAATCCAAGCACTCATTGATATATTGTTCATGATTATAAAGAGGGATTAACACACTAACTAATTCATCCATTTTTCGCTCCCATTAAAATAGTGTTTAAATGCTTTTTCATTGTGTTTTCATAATTTAGAAGAGTATATGCATCATATGCTTTTTCCATGGCTTTTGTTGAGTTTATCATTAACTCATCATAACTTATCATCTCGCAGTGTTCTATAGCCTTTTTGACTGATTTAATTGTTAAATCATCTATTAAAATACCAAAATCATTTATATCAATACCACACTCCTTTGTAACTAAAGGTATCATAGCTCCTCTACCCATAGCAGTCAAAATAGCCGTTGCTATTCCTTCGGAACTTGATGGTAATATCACATATCCGCAATTCTCAGATAATTTTTGAAATAAACTCGATTCAATATCAATAAAACCATGCACAATCACATTTTTTGGCAAGTTTAAAGACTTCATAAATTCACTTTCTCTTTGAGTATATCCACACACATGTAAAGTCCATTCAGGAAACTCCCTGAAAGCTTCAACAGCCAAATCCAAGCCTTTATGGAGTAGTCCATAACTAGCAAAATAAAGCATAGATTTTGAAGACTCTGGAGCTTTTTGTATTTCTTTCATCTCTTTTTTAGTATGAAAAGTTGGATTTATTTTATAGATGCTTCTAGCCCCATTATCTAAAAAAGTTTTTTTTGTATTGTCATTTCCTATGACAATCACAGCATCACTTAAAGATGCTGCCAATCCCCACTTATAATCTTGAAGTCTTGTCGAATCTAGTGCAAGAAAGTTATTCTTCTTATAATAATCTACAACTCTATTTAAACTTGCTTGACTACACTGCCATGGATGTGAACCTGTAGCATAATATATTGTTAATGCATTTGTATTTTGTTCTATCGCCTGAAACATTGGCATACCTTCACCAAATACAACATCATAGTTGTCAAAATTAATTTTATATTCATGATTATTATTATAAATATCTACCATATAACCCATTTCATCAAATATTTTAGCGATAACTAGTGATTCTTGATAGTTAGAGTGTGCTGTATAGTTTTTTTTATTAAAATGATAAGTACTATATGAAAACAGCACTTTCTTAGAATACTGTTTCTTAAAATAATTTATAATAGGTTTTTGAAAGAAAAATTCATAAACATTTAATACAAGTCTATTTTTCTTCAAGTATTCTTTTGCCACATTAATCAATTATGTTCCTTTATTTGTACTGATTTAAGATTTCAGCTATTTTCATCGTATCTCCCAAACTCTGCACACCACTAATAGGTAAACTCAACACTTCATTGTGTATTTGTTCACTTATAGGATAACTATCATTATTCCACTCTGCATAAGCATTTTGTTTATGTGGAGGTATTGGATAGTGGATAAGTGTTTGGATGCCATTATCTAAAAGATATTTTTGCAATTCATCTCTTTTTGAAGTTCTTATAACAAATAGATGCCAAACATGGTTATCATCAGCTCTAACTATTGGTAAAATGATATTTTCATTTTTAATATTTTGTAGATAGTAGTTTGCTATTTCTCTTCGTTTTTCTACTTCATTATCTAAGTATCGAAGTTTTACCCTAAGTATCGCAGCTTGCATCTCATCCAGTCTGCTATTGACGCCTTTATAAAGATTTTCATACTTTTTATGGCTTCCGTAATTACCCAATGCTCGAATAGCTTGTGCTAATCCATCATCGTTGGTTGTAACCGCTCCGCCATCACCTAGTGCTCCTAGATTTTTCCCAGGATAAAAGCTAAATCCACTTGCATCTCCTAGATTTCCACTTCTTTTATCTCCAAAGTATGCACCATGAGATTGGGCTGAATCTTCTATCACTTTTAAATTATATTTTTTTGCAATCTCATTTATCTTATCCATTTCACAAGCTTGACCATAAAGATGAACGGGCAAAATAGCTTTTGTTTTTGGAGTGATTTTCTCTTCTATTTTAGATGGGTCTATAAGATAAGTATTTATATCTGGTTCTACTAAAATAGGCACAAGATTATTTTGTGAAATTGCTAAGATAGAAGCTATATAAGTATTTGAAGGGACTATTACTTCATCTCCATCTTTCATAAAACCTAGCTCTTTATAAGCTCGAAGAATTAAAATAAGTGCATCAAGACCATTAGCCACACCGATAGCATATTTGGTTCCGCAATACTCGGCAAACTCTTTATCAAACTCTTTGCATTCATTTCCTTGGATATACCAACCACTATCTATTACTCTTGTACAAGCTTCTATTAACTCAGCTCTGTATTGAGCGTTTATGCCTTTTAAATCTAAAAATGGAATCATCTTACAAATACCTCTTATATTTTTCTTTTGTTATCTCATAATCACTTTTTTCAAAATTGAAAAAATAATCCAACTCATCTTCATCTACTACCTTCGCGCCAAATCTTTGATGAAACGCAATCACTTTATCATTTCCTTTTCGTACATCAAAATGAGATTTTTCAAATCCTAATGTATAAAACCCAAACTCATAGATTTGCAAAGCTGATTCTATAGCAGTTGTTTTTGGTGCATCTTCTTTAATGAGCCAACTCCCCCAACAGAATGAATCATCTTTAAAATCATACATTCTTACAAGTCCTAGTTTTTCTTCATTCTTTGACTCTATGACAAAATAAAACTCTTTTTTATTTTCTTCTCTTTGTTTGTAGTTTTTTATCCACTCTTTTTGAGACTCTACAGAACCAGTAACTTTTGATAAAAATTTGGTTTTATCTTCGTTTTGTCTCATATTGTAAATAAATTCTGCATCTTCTGTTGTAACTGTTCTCATATTTATATTTTTACCATAAATAATCATGCTGCCATTAGGCAAACATAACTATTTCCCCCCCCATTTCACAATCTGAGCACATCAATGCTCTACCACACTTTTGTCCACATTTACACACATAGCCTTTATGCTTTGCAGGGTTTCCATACCAAAGTTCTTGATGACCAATATTTTTAGTCACAACACTTCCAGCCCCAATCATTGCATATTCACCTATTGTAATTCCTCCAATAATTGTACTATTTGCACCTATTGAAGCTGATTTTTTGATTGTAGTTTTTAAAAATTCTTTTGGATATTGTTTACTTCTTGGCAAAAAATCATTTGTAAAAGTTACATTTGGACCTATAAAAACATCATCTTCTAAAGTTATCCCATCCCAAACTTGTACACCACTTTTTATCGTTACATTATTACCTATGATTACATCATTTTCTATTAATGCACCAGCATTTATATTACAATTGTTTCCTATCTTTGCATTTTCTAATACAACACAAAACTGCCAAACATTTGTATTCTTACCGATATGTTTCGTTTGAACATCTGCTAATTTATGAATCATGAGTTAACGACCTCTAAAAATTTATTGTAATCTCTTATATAATCACTTTCATCGTAATGCTCACTGGCCAATACTACTAAAACACAATCAGAACTAAAATTTTTCATCTCTCTCCAAATAAGACCTTCTATAAAAAGTCCTTTATTTGGATTATCAAGTTTTATCTCTTCTCTTTTATTTCCATCATCAAGTACAAAAGTACAGCTACCTTTTACAGCTATGGCTATTTGTTTAAGATTGATATGAGCATGAAAACCTCTTTCAACTCCCTCTTTTGTATCAAAGATATAATAAAGCCGTTTTATCTCAAATGGTGCATTATATCCTTGTTCTATTGCTATAAGCGAACCTCTCTCATCTCCTAGTGTTTTAAAATCTACTAGTTTATAACTTGTCATCTGCTTTTTCCATTCATAAATATTCCTTTTCTTTACCCCAAATCTCATTAATACCATCGAAATATCCCTTAAGAGCAATAAATGATTTTTTAATATCTAAGGTTAAAAGAGACTTACCCATAAACTTTACAACAGATAAAAATGAACGAATGTAATAAAGCCACTTTCGTCGAGAGATAATTCTTGAAACATATCCAAGTCTATTTCTAAATTCTAAATATAGTGCTAAATTTGAAAATTTTGCTTTTCTCTTGTCTATTTTTTTTATCAAACAAACATCTTTGATATAAATATTATTTGTAACCTTAGACAGTTTGTATCCATATATCGTATCATCAGCAGCCATAAAAAATCTTGCATCTGGCAATCCAACTTTTTCAACCAGCTTAGATTGCAATAGCATTCCTTCAAAACAACCTATATTTACACTATTCCATTCTTTAAAGTTTATAAATTCATCATTATTAGTGATTGCATATCCAGTTTCTTCTTCAATATATCCATCCCAATAAGCTCTATCTCCATTTGAATATATTCTTGAAGGCTGTATACAACCAGAAATATAAGAATATTTCATTAAATTCTCTAAACCATTTTGCAACGGTTCTACATCATCATCCATCAGCCAAAGCCAATCATAACCTTTTTCATAGCCTCGTTTTACACCCTCATGAAATCCACCAGCTCCCCCAGTGTTTTTATTCATTTTTATATAATAGATTTTAATTATTTCTTTTTTTGTATTCATATCAGGCTTAGGTAATCCATCATCAAAAAAACCTATGAAAACACTATTATCAAAATCTGTCGCCATCTCAAAAGGTTCATCAAAATTTTCATAAGGCAATTCATTAATATAGCCATTTTCAAGTAATAGTTCTGCTGTACCGTCATTTGAAAAATTATCTATTACATACACTGCATCTATTGGTCTTGTTTGTTTACATAGTGCATTCAAACACTCTATGAGTAATTCTTTCCTATTGTAAGTTACGACAACTGCACAAACTGTCTCTTTATATTTAATCATTTCACCTCTCCCTCAAATATTTCTAAAGCTCTTTCAACCATATCATCCATATCATAGTATTTATATTCAGCCAATCTTCCTACCATTACAAGACTTTTAAACTCTTTTGAATGTTCCAAATATTTACTATATTTTTCTTGATTTTCATTTGTAAATATTGGGTAATACGGTGTATTTTGTCCTATTATATATTCTTGTGGATACTCTTTTAAAATAGTAGTTTTAGGTGAATTTGTCGGGTGAATATGTTTGAACTCTGTGATTCTCGTAAAGTCATAGTCATTTGGATAGTTTACCGTTGCTTTTTCTTGATAAAACTCTTTTTCAACAGTTTCAAACTTCATATCTACACTTCTGTATGGTAATTCTCCAAACTTATAGTCAAAGAGCTCATCTATTTGTCCTGTGTAGATTATTTTACCTTCAAATTTAGAACCAAAAAGGTAGAAATCTTTCTCTTTTAATTCACATATTTCTTTAAAATCTGTATTTAGCATTATTTTGATGTTTTTGTGGTCTAGCATACTGTTTATCATAGCGGTGTAACCATTTTGTGGAAGCATTTGATAGCTATCATTGAAGTATCTATTGTCTCTGCCTATAAATACAGGAACCCTTGCTGTTACTGCTCCATCCATATCTTCAGGTTTCATGCCCCACTGTTTTGCAGTGTAGTTTACAAATATTTTATCATAGATAAAATCTGCTAAAAATGCTAAATCTTTATCGGTTGATTTTTTAAGTTCTAAAATGGGGATTTTAGAGTTGTAGTCATAATGTTTCAAAAGCTTCTCTTCCAAATCTTTTGCTTTAGACTCTGGAAAAACTTCGTATAAAGTATTGATATTAAAAGGAATAGCAACTTTTTTACCATCAATGTAAGCCAGTACTTCGTGATTGTAAATATCCCAACAAGTAAAGTTTGATAGGTAGTCAATCACTTCTTTGTTATTTGTATGAAAAAGATGTGGTCCATATTTGTGAATCAAAATATTATTCTCATCTTTAAAATCGTAACAATTTCCACCGACATGGTTGCGTTTTTCTATTATCAACACTTTTTTATTAAGTTGTGTGGCTATTCGCTCTGCCATTACAACACCTGCAAGACCTGAACCTACTATTATGTAATCTATCATGATTTATTTTCTCCTATTAATTTTAATCCATTTTTTTGCAAATATATAAACATCGCTATAGTGATAAAACTCTCTACTATAAGCACTGATATAGCTGAACCAATATGTTGATATAAAGGTACAAGTACAAACGAAAGTATAAGATTAATAATACTTCCAACTATAAGTATCTGACTAAAAGGCTTTTTTCTTCCAAAATTTAGCATAGTTTGAATACCAAAGGTATTACTTAGTCCTATCATAAATGGCATAAGAGCCAATATTTGCACGACAATAATGGAGTTTTGGTATTCTGCTCCAAGTAGTAAATTTACTAAAAACTCTGCAAATATAAAAATAAAAAGCGATACCAAGCTTGTAAATATCGCTATGTAAAAAGCAACTTTTTTGATAAATTTCAAACCTTCTTCTTTTGAATGGTGAACTTTTTTAGATACATAAGGATAAATAGTTTGCGAAATTGGACCAATTAACCCTTTGAAAGCTTGTATGATTTTATCTGCTGCTGCAAAATAACCAACTATTGTATTGTTTGTAAAAAGTCCTAATATAAAAGTTGTTGAGATAGTGTAAAGACTTATAGCCAAATTTGAAATAAAAATATGATGTGCTTCATTTAAATAGTACTTTAAAGCAGTTATTTTTTGAAAAGCAAACTTTATATCAAAATTGGTTCTAATGAAATAAAGAGCATACAATCCACCTATAATTGTTCCCAAACTACTTAAAACTGGTACCATATAAAAGTCACTTTTTTCTTGCACAAAAATAAATATCGCTATGGTAAAAAGTAGTCGTGAACCAATGTTGATATAAGTGATATATTTCATTCGCTCCATACCTTGAAAAAACCAAACGGGGAAAAGAAATTGTCCTATTACAGCACCAAAAGATAGAAAATAAATAAGTGCATCCTGAGAGAATTTTTCAAAACTAAAAACTAAAATAGTAAGTAACAAAAACGATACAAACATAAGCATAAACTTAATAATCATAACAGACGAAAATATCTCTATCACTTTTGCTTTATCATCTCTATAGATACTTATCTTTCTTGTGGCTGTCAAATCAAATCCATAGTCAGTTATGAGTGCAAAATAAGCAACTGTAGCACCAGCAAATGCCAAAAGACCAAAATACTCCACTCCTAAAACTCGAACTAAGTACGGAAGTGTGATAAGCGGGAGAATGTAGTTTACACCTTGCAGTACAGAAAGAGAAAAAAAGTTTGACATGAGCCTTTTTTTATCTTCTGTATTGGTTAGGGATTTTATTTTATTTATCAAACTATTATTTACCTAAATTATATTTATTCAAATACCACTCTATAGTCTTAACTATCCCACTATCAAAATTCTCATCTGCTTTCCAACCAAGCTCATTTTCAAGTTTTGTAGCATCTATTGCATATCTTCTATCATGTCCAGCTCTGTCGGCTACAAAGGAGATTAACTCCTTGTAGCTCTCTAATTTTGAATGTTGAATTTTGAATTTTGAATTATCTTTAATTGGATGAACTTCATCTAATATCGTACAAATTCTATCTACTATCTGAAGATTTGTTCTTTCATTTCTTCCACCGATATTATAAGTATCTCCTGTTTTACCTGTATGATAAACGATATCAATTCCCTTACAATGGTTAAGTACATAAAGCCAATCTCTGATATTTTTCCCATCACCATAGATTGGGATTGGGTTTCCTTTGAGAGCATTTCTGATAATGGTAGGGATAAGTTTCTCATCATGTTGTTTTGGTCCATAGTTATTTGAACAGTTTGTGATAACAGTATTTAGTCCATAAGTCTCATGATATGCTCGAATAATCATATCACTTGATGCTTTTGAAGCAGAATATGGAGAGTTTGGCATATATGGAGTGGTTTCTGTAAACAAATCATTTGGGTCAAGGGTGAGTGTTCCATAAACTTCATCGGTAGAGATATGATGAAATCTACAGTTTTGATATGCAACTTTATAAACAAATGGTTTTTCCATCCAATAGTTTTTCGCTACATCGACAAGGGTATAAGTACCATTTACATTTGTTTGGACGAATACTCCTGGGTTTTTGATAGAGTTATCTACATGGCTTTCAGCTGCAAAGTGGATAACACCTCTTATATCGTATTCATTAAAGATAAATTCTACAAGCTCACGGTTACAAATATCCCCTTTGATAAATTTATATCGTGGATTTTGTTCACACTCTTTTAGATTTTCTAAGTTCCCTGCGTAAGTGAGCAAATCAAGATTTACTAAATTGTACTCTGGGTATTTTTCTAGGAAGTATGGTACAAAGTTTGAACCTATAAATCCTGCTGTGCCTGTTAATAATATTGATTTATTTGTATTATTCATTATCTTCTTTCTCCTATTCTTTTAGTTTCGTACTTTAGAAGTAATTCTAACTGCTCTATTGCTATTTTATTTAGGCTTATTAGTCTCTCTTCAAATGGTAGATTTTGTTTTATAAACTCCGCATTTAAACTTTCAAGATTTGCTAGTACAACAAGTTGTTCAGCCG
>CAMCYD010000044.1 GCA_945883785.1 Helicobacter pylori PMSS1 | reverse complement strand
TTACCCCAGTGTCGTAAATTCTGATAAAGAAGTCCACCATTTTCTTTGTCTGCAATAACATGCCGATAAATGGTTTCATGGTGAAGAGAGATGTTTGTATCACTCTTCAACCTCCCTGCTATTTGCTCTGGACTCCACTGATTAACACGCAACATATCGTTAATAGTGGAAATAAGTTCTGTTGTCATCTTAGTGGGCACTTGCTTGTTGCTTAGCCTTTCAAGAGCCCATGAATGTGCTTGCTTGTAGCGATAACCTCGCTTACCAGTATTGCGCTGTATCTCTTTAGAAATTGTCCCTTGGCTTCGTTTTAGAGCCTTAGCAATTGCACTCATTGATGACTTATTTTTGAGCTCAATAGAGATATAATGTCTCTCTTCAAGACTTAGATGTTTGTGTTTCACAGATAATTCCTTAAACTTTAGTAGTTGATTGTTTATTGTATCTAGGTCTTGATTTGAACAAAATTTGAACCAAATTTGAACAAAATTTGAAATAAAAAGATCAACTAATTTTTAAGGGTATTCCTTTACTATGCGAATTCGCCTTCTAGCTTTTTTATTCCATACAGTGCAAGAATTGGAAGATGAACTCTATCAAGAGCTTACCAAAGAGATAGGTTCAAGAGAGAAATTCTTTGGTGGCATCAATCTATTGACTACTATGTTTAATTTTAAAAGTTTTAACCATATGATTGAGTTTATCCTAAGGTCTCGCCGTAGCAATGAAAATATTGACATGGAGCCTTATGTTATATGATTTTATTTTCAGTTAGAATTGCTGATATTGACACCTTTGGCATATTCTTGGGCATATTTTCCTCGAACTCCTTGACTAAAATCATATTCTTCTAGCATATCGTGTTGTTTTTTCATTTCAATACTGCTCCATAATAGAATGAGACACTTTCAATAATTCAGGAAGCCCATATCTTATGGCTGTTTCTATAATTGATAAATTAACACCTTCATAATCATGAGCGATAAATGTTCTAGCGTCATAAATACCTTTTAAATCTTTAGACATAAATCGCCTTTGATACTATATCTTGTTTGATATTGTGATTCAGTCCCGATGGAGATGTTAAATCAACTTTTGTATGAAATAATGCTGATAGCTCATCTTGTATCTCTAAAACTTTTGATACAGAACGAAAACCTTTGTATTTTTCTAAAAAAGAGTTATCCACATCATAAAGCAAGTCTATATCACTTGCATTTTTTTGCGAATTTGTAGCATACGAGCCAAAAAGTGCGATGATATTAAATCCATCTTGTTGATATTTTGGTTTAAGAGTTTTTAATGTATCTATCACAAATTTTGTTTCCATACCTTATTTCCTTCTTTTGATTTAAAATCAATTTCAAAGATTATAACCTTATTCTTCTAAAAAATTATCTATCTTTTGAAGCGGATAAAAGTGGTTCAAGAATTTAGTTTCAAGTGGTGATTTTAAAATTTTTTGTTTGAGAGAAACTCCCAATGTGGACATTGGGAGTTAGTTAAGAAGGTAAAAGTGATTTATTGATTATGATTCTTCAAATAAATTGATGTGAAATCATCAAGTGCATTTTTGAGCAAATCTTTCATCGCATTTTCACTTTCTGTATATTTATTTTTATCAATTAATAAACTGCTTACAAGTCCGAGAGCCAAGACCAACTCGCCCTTATACTCACTTTTTACACCATTACTAGAAATTGTAATATCTACATTGTCATCAGCAACACTTGGAATTAAAGACAACGATAATCCAGAAATAAAAACACCAGTAAGTTCCAAACCTAAATTATCATTCGATTGTTTAATATTCACTTGTAAAACTTGAGAAGATTCGTTATTTTCAGTAAAAATAGTACTGTTTAACATCAAATTAGATAAATGTTTTTTCATTTTTTCATTACTGTCATTATTAGAATCTGTTTGTGTTAGGTGTATTTTGATAGGAATTTTTTCTTTAACTTGCTGTGTTTCATATTTTATTGGAGATGTAACATAAATTGTTGCACATCCACTAAATAAAAAAATAATAATTGCCATCGCCACTAAAGTCGTAATTTTTTTAATTGCCATTTTGTAATCCTTTGTTTACTTTTAATTATAATTGAAAACTGTATCTATACATGATATCTACATTGCTTTGTGTATATTCGTATTTATTATCACTTATAGATGGACCGTAGTTTTGGAGTACGAAAGAATGGTTACCATTTAGAAATTCAAAAAATACTCCAACTGTTTGGGCAAATCCTTTAACATCTATCTCTTCACTTTGACTCATTTCAGTTCTTTTAAAATTACCACTCATGTTTACATATCCAATTCCCACACCAACACCAATTTTTTGACTCCATCCATTAGAACCTTTATTAAAATGATAAAATCCTGTCGGTACAGCATAAACACTATATCCCTTGATTGATGTTCCCCAATCTTCTTCCTTGCCTTGCCCAAGACTTGCTTTATTCACTTCAAAAGTTTCACCAGAGATTTCAAAAAGATACCCCCACTGACTATTTCCGTCTGAAAAATAATTAGGCTCAGTTCTTAAAGCAATGGTTGGGGTTTTTGCTGTCCATTTGTCATACTTGATATTGTTTTTTGGTCACTATCTGAATTTTTATCTTTAATATCCACATCTGTTGATTTGATATTAATCCCTAACATTAAATCTAATGCTTGTATTTGAGATGTTAAAAATACTAAGTAAAATATTACTAAAAAAAAATTTCATATTCTTTTTACCGCTACTTTATCATTCATATTTTCGATTTCCAAATAATAAGTACCCATCTCTTCAATAACTCTTGCTTTGGGCATAAATGCATAATAATAACTGTATTTATACTCATTTTGTTGCCAAGTTTGACCACCAAAAAATTTAAAGATTGATTTATTATCTTTAAATCCATTAAATTCACCCTCAATTTGTCCTTCTTCTATTATATTCATAATCATCTCCATTGTTAATTTTGGATTTAATATATAAATTATTTAACAATACTTACTTTATATATAAAATAATAATGTTGAATAATTCACATATCAAAAGCTTTCTAAATTATAAACAAAATATGCTGAATAAACATACAAATCTGTTATGATAAGTATTAAATCTGATAAATAATTTAACAATTACAATACCTTAAAAAGTTTTGAGGAATAATTTATGCTTTCTAATAAAGAAGTGACGGAACAGTTTGAGGTAACGAGATTTACTTTTAATAATTGGAAAACTACAAAACCAAAACTCTATGAGTATTTGAAAAATGGCGATAATAAATATGATGAACTTCGTGAGTGCAAAATGCTCCTAGAAAAATATGCAAAATCAATAACTGGTGAGTTTAAATTAGAAGAGATAGAGTATATTTTGGCTCTTCGATTAGCTATTGAAACTCTTGAAGATATAGAAAATATCCATACGATTTATAGTATAGCTATAGCAAAAGAGATTAAACAAAATAGTGCTTTTGTGCTTGGGATTTATCAAAAATTAGCAAATCTTGGACTGATTGAGAAGTACCTTTTTGTGAAACGATACAAAGATTTGCAAATCAAACTTCCAAAAACAAAAGAGGATAAACAAGGGCTTATCAAACACTACTTCAAATCATTTTTGATTTCTCAAACTACACTCTAATATTCAAATTTTATTTAAAAGCTTTGATATCGCTTCTTAGCCTTAATTCTTTTGGGTAGGGATGTAGTAGTTTTTGCCCTAAAAGATATTTGCACTCATATTTTTTTGCAAAAAGTTCAAGCATTGAAACAGCGGAGATGATTGGGATTGTTCCATTTTTAAAATCTTCAAATTGCTCTAAAATAGCCTCTTTTTCATCTTCACCGACAAAATCTTTCACAAATCCATACATATGTTGGAGGGCATTGAAACTTTTTTTTCTACTATTTTTGAGTTTTATCGCCTCATGAAAAGCTTTTTCGTAGTTTTTTAACACTTCTTCAAAAGGAAGTTTTTCTCTGTTTGCTACGATTGAACCTAGTTCATTATAAGCTTTTGTACTTTTTGACATCATCAAAAACTTGTATCCTGTATAAAAAATCACCAAATCATTTATTTTTGAAGCTCTTTTTTTAAACTCCAAAAAATCAAAATAGGCAAAAAGTTGCATCACAAAATTTTCCCTAAGCCACGAATCAATCAATCGGTTGTTATCCTCAATAGGTAACGACGGATAATGCTCCATAGCCATCTTTGCCATCACACCTGCTGTTGTATATGGTTCAAGAGAGTTGTTTTTCATAGAGTAGAGTTTTACCCGCTCAATGCCACAAGAGGGGGATTTGGACTTAAAGATAAATCCACAAATATCACCCTGTTGCATAATATTTTCGATAAGTTTTTTACTTATTTTGGTAAGTTCTTCTGTATAATCTTTCCCAGTAACATTCCCTATCACACACTCATTTCCCTCAATTTTGACAAGTCGTATCGTTTCCCTTGGAGTTCCTAACATCAAAATTTCAGGGCAAAAGGGGATACATTCTACAAATTTTCCAAGTTCAGAAAAAATAAAATCATCTTTGTTATGACCTGCTGAGTAGTTGCAATTTGTTCCTAAAAGACAATCAGATACGGCTATTTTCATTTTCATATTTGTTCCTTAAATTGAGATGTTCTTAAGATAGTTTGGAAAACTTTTCTAGAGCCACCGTTTTCTCATAAATAAAGTAGCCATCAAGGCAATTGTTCCGACCAAGATGAAAGTCACAATAAATGTTCCATTTGGATTTCCAGAAAAATAAAGCCCATCTGTATTCATCCCAAAAAATCCTACAAGAAGATTAAGTGGTAAAAATATTGCTGAGATTATAGTAAGTGAGTACATCACCTTATTCGTTTTTTCATTCATCAAAGCGGTTCGTAAATTGTAAATTTGGTCTAGTTTTAGGCTATTTGCTTGTGCCGTTCTAAGGGCTCTGTTAAGATGCTCATCAATATCCTCAAATCCAGCTTTTAACTCTAAACTCTCTTTTAAAATAAGATTATTATTGAAAAATTGTTCCTCAATTTTTAACACATGAGTTAAGATTCGCTCAATTCTTGTGATTTGTTTTTTGAGTTCAAACCAATTTTTCATAGTGTCTATATTTTCAAAAATAGATTCTTCTAAATCTTCAATTCTTTTTACGAGATAATTCAAATAATCTACTCCATCATCAATTATATTGTCGATAAAAGTATAAAATTCATCAATCTTTAACAATGTTATTGACGAATCTTTTTTATTAAAATAAAATATTTGATGGTTATTATCGATAAGAAAACTTAAAGAAAACACATTGATAGCAGTATTTTTCTCTTTAAAAAATCTAAAAATTAGTACTTTATAATCTTTAGTTTCAAAAAATGCAGATGGATGCTCTTTATTTTTTATATCCTCAATATGAAGTTGATTTAAATCTGTTATTTTCATTTTTTCTTTTAACTGTTAGTTTCTAAGTTGGTAAGTAATATCTCCAGCACCGACACCCAAAACTATCCCCTCTTTGATAGTCAAAACAATATGTTCATCTTTCCAAATCTCTAAAACATCCCCATATCTTTTGACACTATCTGCAAATATTGGGTTGTATGAAGCAAATTCATGAACAAAATCGATATCCAAAATAGGTTCATTTACTGTCCACACAGGGAGGATAATCAGCTCATCACATCCAGCAAAACAAGTTTTGAACGCTTCAAGATTGTCTCTTGTTCGGCTATATTTATGTGGTTGCCAAACAACAATATTTTTTGTAGCTGATGTGAGATTTTTATAAAGCTCGATTGATTGCATAGTCACTTTTATCTCGGTTGGATGGTGGGCATAGTCATCGATAATTATCAAATTCCCATCATTTTTAACGACATCAAATCTTTTTTTAATCCCTTTATAGAGTTTCATATTTTCTCTAATTGTTTCAAGTGAGATAGTTTCAAGTGCAACCAAAATAGCCATACTTGCATCAAGTGCGATATGCTCTCCAAATCCCCATATTTCAAATGTTCCGAAATCTTTGAGGTCAAACTTTGTAAAAGGCTCCCCCTCTTTTAGGAAAAATTCTATGTTTTTGATATCTGTTGATGGATAGAGTCTTATCGCATCCCCTTGATAACTTGCCAAAAATGGATCTTCGCAGTTAATCACTCTAATTGTTGCAATATCTAAAAACTT
Organism: Helicobacter pylori PMSS1; assembly: GCA_945883785.1. Classification (GTDB taxonomy): domain Bacteria; phylum Campylobacterota; class Campylobacteria; order Campylobacterales; family Arcobacteraceae; genus CAIJNA01. The sequence goes on along the minus strand of CAMCYD010000044.1, from coordinate 11,308 downwards.
TTTATATGCCTCATAAAATTTTTTAAGGTCATAGTTGTAATACTCCATATGTTCAGGCTCAGTATTCATAACGATAGAACAATATGGATTTGAAAGGATAAAACTCGCATCACTCTCATCAGCTTCAAAAACCAAAGTATCATCAACATATCTAAAGTTACTTCCAAACTCTTTACTAATCGCCCCAATCAAAGCACTTGACCCTAAAATACTTGCTAACATCGCACTTGTAGTACTTTTTCCATGAGCAGAACAGATACAATAATTTTTTGTATCTTTCATAATAATAGGCAAAGCATCTTTTCGTGGGACAATAGTAAGATTTTGTTTCATCGCTTCTAGTCGTTCAGTGTTTGTTGTCGTTACTGCTGCACTATAAATTACTAAATCTTGAGCGTGAATCGCACTACTACAATGAGGAATAGTTATTTTTATCCCCTCAGCTTCCAATCCTTTTGTAATTGGTGTTGATTTGATATCACTTCCGCTTACCTCATAACCTCTAAAATTTAAAAATCTCGCTAACGCCGAAAGCCCAATACCACCAATACCAATAAAATGAACCTTTGTCAACTTACACCACCAATAAATGTTTTAATTGAGAATAAATCTCATCTAACTCTTTTGTTTTACTCGCTAAATAGTTTTTTGTATCAAATTTAAAATCAAGGATAAAATAACCATATTTTTCATCTCTTGCCATTTGTTGGTGCATAACAGTTGAATCGTAAAAACTATTTAAATCTATCTCTTTATCACAAGCTAATAGTTTCACATTGATAGCTTCACTTAAAAGTTCATCTTCAACTATATTTGAAAGTACGAAAAGCAACTCTTTTGCCCCTTTAAAATTACCATAACTCCATTTTTCAATCCCATGCTCATAGAATGCTCGAATATAAAAAAAGTCCTCATTTTCTAGGGAAAACTTTGTGTGATTGTCAAGTTTATGTTGGACATTATCAAATGCCACCATCAAAATAGTTTCATACACTTTATTGATTCTTTCATCATCAAGGTCAAGGATAAGTAAACTATCCAGAACCTCATACAGTTCAGCGATATTTTTACTCTCGATTGCCTTTTTTTCTTTCTCTTCTAAAAATCCTAAAAACTCAGGATTTGTTCTTGCTTGCATTAATTCTTGTTCTGTCATCTATTTTTCCTTTTGTTTAAATATTATCTATAAAATCTTTAAGTCTATGGAGCACTTCAGCTGTTTTTTCATTGTTTTCAACTAAAGCTATTCTCACATACCCTTTTCCTATCCCGTTTCTTCCAAGATAACTTCCAGGGAGAACTTTCACATTTTTCGCTTCATAAAGTTTTTTTGTAAACTCTAGTTCATCATCCACTTTGAGCCAAATATAAAAAGTAGCTTCTGGTATTTCTATCCCTAAAATCTCTTGTGCTAAAACAAAATTTTGTTTATAAATTGCTCTAAAATGCTCCACATGAGACTCTTCACTCCAAGCAAGTGCAGCTGTTTTTTGTAAAGGGAGTGGCAAAGCACAACCAACATAAGTTCTGTATTGCATATATTCTTTTAAAATCTCTTTATCACCGGCTATAAACCCACTACGAAGTCCCGGGGCTGAACTTCTTTTTGAGATACTATTTAAAACGAGGCAATTTTTAAAGCTAGAATTTCCAGCTTCTATGCAAGCTTCAAGGAGTGAAACTGGTTTGCTATCTCCAAAATAAAGTTCACTATAACACTCATCATTAATAAGGACAAAATCAAATTCCAAAGCTTTTTTGACCCACTTTACAAGCTCCTCTTTTTTGATAGTGGCACTTGTTGGGTTGTTTGGATAATTTAAAATCACCAAATGACAAAGTTGTAACTCTTCATCACTTATCTGTGGCAGGTAGTTATTTTCTTGTGTTAAATCAAGATGGATAACTTTTGCCCTTGAAGCAATCGCAGCACCTTCATAGATTTGATAAAAAGGGTTTGTGTATGCGATAGTTGGATTTTCTTTATCAAAAAGATAAAACTGAGGAAAATTAAAAAGCACTTCACGAGTTCCAAAAACAGGGATAATCTCTTCATCAGTCACAGTGACACCAAATCGTGTTTGGAAAAAACCTCTCATAGAGTTTTTAAGATACTCTTCCCCAGCACTTTTTGGATATTTATTGAGAAGTGAAGTTGTATTTTTGAGTTCCTCTTGAATAAACTGTGGAGTGTCAAACTGAGGTTCACCAATGGTAAGACTGCTTGGGGTAAAATTTGGATTTGGAACTATCTCCGCTAACAAAAGGGCTAGTTTTTCAAATGGATATTTTTCAAATTTCATTTTTTATGATTCCTTGTGTACTATATAAAATTATTCAATGATTGGGATTATGATTTGATTGAGGTATTTCAAATCATAAGAAAGAAGGTCACTATTTGTCGTGAAAAAACTAATAACTCTTTTTTTGAACATCTCCTCTTTGAGTGGCAATATTTGCAAAATATTATCTTTTGTTTTGAGGACATCCATTGGATTTTTCCCATTGGTTTCAATTTTAATATCTTGATTAAATATTTTTGCCAAACTATCAAGATGATGGGTGAGTTTTGTTCTATCAGTATCTCCGATTGGGTCTGAATTAATAACATTTACTTTGTATTTGAGTTGCGATGAGATATCAAAAAGTATAGGGGAAAGTTGTTCATATATCCTAGGCGAATTAAGTACCATCGTTATTGTTTTGATATTATTTATATTTTCTACACCCACTTTAAAAATAGGTTTTTTTGAAGTGAGTATTTTTTGGATGATTTTTTGATTTTTAAGAAGTGTATTTGTCAAAACGAACAACCCAATTTCATATTTTTTGATATCTGAAGTCATAAGATTTGAAACACCTAAATTATGATAATCAAATTCCAAAACTTTATTTTCAATATGTTTTACTAACTCTTTTATTTTTTCTATAGTTTCAGCAGTTGAAGGTCTTGTAATCCGTATGACAAGTTTTGTGTTATTGAGTCTTTCTTGTAAATATCTTCCTTTTTTGAGAGCATTAAGTACATCATCTTCAGTTTGCAAATACAAATCAAGATAAATATAAATATTTTTTCCAAATGGCATAGGAAAATGTCCTGATGACATAGAAATAGCTGCATAAGCTTGTAAAAGTACTTTTGGTTTTCCTATCACTAAAATAATATCATTGGGTTTTAAGATAAGCGCTGGTCTTACATTGAGCATCACATTGTTTCTATAAAGAGCAAAAATTTTCCACTCTTTTTGAGAGATACTACTGATATACCTATAAGCATAAGCACTTCCAAAAGGTATCTTGATTTCCATAATCTCACCTTGCTTTAACCCAATATTTTGAGCAATTACAGGTACGTTTGGCAATCTTTCAATAAGTCCACTTGTAAGGATATCGATAGCATTGTAGTTTTGAATATTTTTATCGCTTAGATCAATATCCCATTCGTTGTAAACATTAAAATTAATATTTTGATTGATGGTTCTAATATTTTCAATGACAGAAACTGTATCATCTTTATTGCCAAGTACCACCAAAATATCGTTGTAAGATACTTTTGCCATGATTAATTTGAGTTTAGAAAGACTTGTTGGGTCAAACTTATAAAATGTAAAATTAGAAGGTTTTTTCATCGTTAAAATTGAATCATTCATATACACTACATCATAGACACTATGTGCCGTATCAAGCTCCACCAACCTTTTGAGAAGATTTTTTGCGACAATGCCATCCAATAATATTAATACTCTTTTCATACAATTATTCTAGCTTAAAAAGTATTAGAGTTACCAAAGATAAGCGATAATCTATCTTTTAACTAATCTTTAGCTAAAATATTTGGCTTAAAAAAGAGCATATACTGAAATTTTATTGATGGAGATATAATGGAAAATAACATCGAAATAAGAAAAATAAACAAAAAAACTTGGATATGGATAGGTGTCATTATAGCTCTAGGAATCCTAGTATTTATAATGGTTGAAAATGGAAAATCTGCTGAAGTTGAAAAGATTTTAAACGAAATTGGTTACCCACAAGTGGCTAGTGTTAAAGTTTATAGCAAGATACAAGTTGAAAATATTGATACCAAAATACAAGGGTACAAGTATTTTGTAAAATTTACTGATACGAAAGAAAATAAAGAGTGTGAGGGCTTTGTTTCAAAAGATTTCAAACACAATCTCAATAAAGACATAACTTGCAAATAAAATAATAAAAATATGAGGAGATAGAAATGAATTTTAAAAAAACAATAAATTTTTCACTTTGGTGTGATTTCATAGAAAGAGATTTTTTAGAAAATGAATTTGGTAGTTTAATTGAAGAAAATATTATACACGGGGCGACAAGTAATCCAGCTATTTTTGAACAATCAATATCTTCAAGTGATGCTTATACTCAACAAATATCTATGTTGCAAGCCAATGAAAGCAAAAAGATTTATGAGGAATTAGCAATTACAGATATCAAAAGAGCTGCGGAAATTTTATATCCATTACATGAAGCAGATAGTGACGATGGTTTTATTTCTATTGAAGTTGACCCAACTCTTTGCGATGACACAATGGGTACAATAGAGGAAGGAGCGAGACTTTTCCGTGTAATTGGCTACTCAAATGTTATGATTAAAATACCAGCAACTGAAGCTGGATATGTGGCTATGGAAAATTTAACTTCTATGGGGATAAATGTAAACGCTACTTTGATATTTACACCAGCTCAAGCTATCAAATGTGCACAGGCACTCAACAGCGGAATTGAAAAAAGCAAAAAAGAGACTAAGGCCGTTATCTCTATTTTTGTAAGCCGTTTTGATAGGGAACTCGACAATCTTCTTAAAGAGAAAGGTTTAGAGCCCATGAAATCTGGAATTATAAATGCCACAAAGTGTTATTATGAAATTTTGAAAATAGAAAATAAAAATATAAGAACACTTTTTGCAAGCACTGGTGTCAAGGGAGATGAGTTTAATCCTAGCTATTATATTGAAAATTTAATTTACCCTCATAGTGTCAATACTGCACCTCTTGGGACAATCAAAGAGTATATAAAAAGGGATGAATTTAATAAATCTGAACTTTTAAGTGAAGTGGGGTGCAATCAATATGTAGCAAAACTAACTGCCTACAATATTGATTTAGAGCGAGTTGGTAACAAATTACTCACAGACGGTTTGGAAGCTTTTAAAGTTTCTTTCGCTCAAATGTTAAAAAAATTAAAAAAATAAGGAGAAAGTAATATGAATACTCTATGGACACCAAGTAGCTGGAGAGATTTTCCAATCAAACAACAGCCAAATTATGAAGACAAAAGGAAATTGAAAAGGGTAGAAAAAGAGCTGGCATCTTATCCGCCACTCATTTTTGCTGAAGAGGCTAGAAGACTCAAATCAAGTCTTGCGGATGTAGCAAATGGAAAAGCATTTTTGCTTCAAGGGGGAGATTGTGCTGAGAGTTTTAATGCTTTTAATGCGGGGAATATCAAATCTCTTTTTCAAGTGATGATGCAAATGGCTGTAGTTATGACTTTTAGTGGTGGGAAACCTGTTGTAAAAGTGGGAAGAATTGCAGGGCAATTTGCAAAACCAAGAAGTAGTGATACTGAGATGATTGATGGAGTTGAGTACCCAAGCTATAGGGGCGATATCATCAACGATATCGATACTGATATGAAAGCAAGAAACCCAAATCCAAAGAAATTGCTAAAAGCGTATAATCAAAGTGCAGCAACTTTAAATCTTTTACGAGCATTTGCACGAGGTGGGATGGCAGATTTGCATAAAGTGCATAAATGGAATTTAACTTATATGAAAGACCACACTTTGGGTGAAAAATATGAAGAGTTAGCAACAAAAATATCTGATGCTTTACGATTTATGGAATCGTGCGGAATCACCTCACAAAATACTCCACAACTGAGCGAAACAGTACTTTATACTTCTCATGAAGCTTTGCTTTTAAATTATGAAGAAGCCTTGACAAGAAGAGATAGTTTGACGAATGATTGGTACGATTGTTCAGCTCATATGCTTTGGATTGGAGACAGAACAAGAGGACTCGACGATGCTCATATCGAATATTTTAGAGGGATTAAAAATCCAATCGGTTGCAAAGTTGGACCATCTATGGATGAAGATGAATTGATAAGACTCATCGATGCTCTTAATCCTGAAAATGAAGTGGGAAGACTTAATCTCATCGTGAGAATGGGTGCTTCTAAAGTGGCTGATATTTATCCAAAACTTTTAGCTCGTGTAGAAAAAGAGGGGAGAAAAATCGTTTGGTCATGTGACCCAATGCATGGAAATGTTGAAAAAGCATCAAATGGCTACAAAACAAGGGATTTTGCAAATATCTTAAGCGAAGTGAAACAATTTTTCCAAATCCATAAAGCACAAGGGAGTGTCGCTGGTGGTATCCATCTTGAAATGACAGGACAAGATGTGACAGAGTGTACTGGAAGTACAAGTTGTAATATCACCGCAGAAGATTTAACAAGCAGATACCATACTCAATGTGACCCAAGACTCAATGCTGATCAAGCTTTAGAATTGGCATTTATGATAGCCGATACATTAAAAGAAGCGAGATAATTATGAAAAAATACAACAAGAATAAAAATGTACATTTAAAAGCTTTCTCACTTATTGAACTTATTTTTGCTATTGTTGTGATAGCCATTATTGCTTCAGTCGCTATCCCAAAACTTATGGGAATAAACAATAAAGCGAAAACTTCAACAGTTAGCGGTGATGTATCCACAATAATCTCGTCAATCCAAAGTTATTATGCGGTAAACAAAAAAATTGATAAAATTACTGATAGTGTGAATATTAATGCGTCTGTTTGGGAAATAGCCGATAAAGAAGTGATTTACAAAGAGAATAATAAAGATTGTATTAAAATAACAGTTGTTGATAATGTAGCAAGTTTGGCTATTGACGAAACAGCAGGAACTATATGTGCCGATTTATTTAAAAATGGTATTCGAAATGAAGTTTTTGAACTAAATTAATGTGCTTATTGTCCATCTCCGCGGTTGATTATATTATGGTTATGGAGTAAGTTTCGTCTCTTGAATGGTTTATTTTGAACTTTATTGGATTGTACTAGTGAGTTGAAAAGACCTCCCCCAGATACCAATGCACACCACAAAAAAAGTTTCCTTGCTGTATTCCTACCCTGGGGACTTGACTTTAAATGCAATTGCAAAGGTCTAAGAGAAGCTCGGGAACTATACAAAAAAGAGTATTAAATTATCATTAATTGTATGCGCCACTTGCAAATTCAAACAAATGATTATAAACAGTTTCAATCATCATCTTTTCATAAAGTGAAAATCTAATAATTGCTACTATTCATACTCAAAATCTTTGAATTTGCAAGTGGCTCGTATATGTCTTTTTGAATATATTTTTCATAATAATGAGGAGTTTGCTGTAATAAACGACAGATTTTTACTAAATTTCAACCAAGGAATTGAATGAAAGCTTCGCTACACAGAAGTCTTATTATGGGAAAAATATAAAAAGAGCTTCTTGTGAATGAAACTTTTTTCCAATTTAATTAGCGAGAAGTACTTAGAAATACTTACTACTCATTTTAAGTGTAAATCGTATAAAATATCCAGATTGACAAATCCAATAAAGGGGGGGGAAATTATGGCAAAAAGTAAAGATGCTCAAAAAACAGTTAAGAAAAAATCTGAAAAAACTTTGAAAGAAAAACGCAATGATAAAAAGGCGAAAAAAACTCAAGGTTAATTTGCAGTAGTAATTCTATTTTAAATGAGAGGTTTATCGTTAACCTCTTTGTAAAACTTTAAATTTTCAATCACAAATACCACTTCTAGAACTTATTTAATTAAAAATATCTTAGGCTATACTATTTTTTCTATCGAAGTTTGATGATTTTGCAAATAAACTAAATAGCCACTTACCTTGCAGTTTGTTATCGCTTTGATATATTTCATATAATTTTTTACTTGGATTTGATGACTTTGCTGTTTTTCATGCGTCGTTTTATAATCAACAATACTATATTCATTCTCTTTTTCAATCAATAAATCAATAATTTTTAACTCATTCTCATACATTAATGGTTGTTCTTTAGCATAATTTCCTATTTTTATAAGATTTAGAAAGTCCTGATTTTCAATTAGATTTTTTATTCGATTTTCCATATCTAGAAAATCTTCCTTGTTCAGTATATTTGAATACTTATTTTTAGCATAATTTATCCCAAATAAAAGCGATTCTTTATCAAAATTTTTCATCATTTCAAGGCAAAAATGGGTAGCTATTCCAAAATATCTTGCTTTTAAATCTTCACTATTTTCTGATTTCTCTTTTGCATTCAAATCTTGATTTCCTAAAATTAATGGCTGACATAATGCTACTTCTTTCTTATTGATTTCAGTTGTATCACTATGATGAATAAAAACTTCCCCCTTTTTGTATCCATCAATACTATAATCCAAAATATCATAAGCACTTTGTTTTTGTCTTTTAAACACTATTAGATTATTTTCTCCCCTTGTGAGTGCTACATACAATACATTGAGTTCATCATCTCTTTGTTGTACTTTTTCTTTCTCTATTGCTTTGTGATACTCTAAATCAAATTCTTCCCGTATCTTTTCTTTGTAATATATTGTATCTAAGACAATATCATCGTAAGAAAAAAGTAATGATGACTTATCTGTATTTTTATTTTTCATTCTATCAAGAAGTAAAACTGTATCAAATTCCAAACCTTTTGATTTAAAAATAGTTAATATCTGAAGCCCACTATTTTCAGAGTTGACCATTGTCGTTTCATCTTTATCAACATCATAGATAAAATCCGTGATATCTTTATAGGCGACAAGACCTTCTATAAATTTAAACATATTTTCCTCTAATAAATTATAATAACTTGTAATAGTTTTGACAATGTAAATTAAATCATATTGCTTGATATCTAACTCTAAAGTAATCTCATCTAGTACATCATATCCCATTATTGCATTGAAATTTGCTTTATAAATATCACTTTGAAAATAGTAATATTTGATTAAATTTAGAGTTGCTTTCACATTTTTTTGATTAATAATTTTAGATGTCATATCTGTTACTATTTTGATATTTGGAAAACAACTTTTTAAATATTCATATATCTCCAAAACATCACTATTTGTATAGGTTAAGATGGCAATGTTATTTGAATTTACCCCTAAAGAAAAAAGTTCTTCCAATTTATCTTTTAGGAATCCAAGTTTTTCATTTGCTTCATTATCTATAGTTACAACTTCTACAAAACCAGCTGTTTTTGAGTGAACATTTTGTGTATTGTATTCATAATTAGCTACATTTAAAAAAATAGTATTCACAAAATCAACAATATTTTGACTACTTCTATAATTTGTATCTAATAATTCTAAGGAAATGCTCCCATGAAATTTATTGACTACATAGTCAAAGAGTTCCTTTTTCCCACCTCTAAATCTATAAATTGATTGCTTTGTATCACCTACATAAAAAAATGTTTTGAATTTACACCCACCTGCTAATATCTCTTCAATAAGTGGTTCAAGGATTTTATACTGCATAATTGAAGTATCTTGAAATTCATCAATAAGGATATGTTCATACTTTGCATCAAGTCTAAAATACAAAAAATCCTTATCAATAAATTTTTGGAAAAGTAGATAAACTAAATTGGTAATATCATTAAATTGCAAAGAATTTTTCTCTTTTTTGTATTTGTATCTAAACTCTTTAAAATGATTGAAATTCATAAATAAACCATTTAAAATTCCAATCTCTTTGTATTTAAAATAGAGTTGAAGCTTTGATTGGATAGAAAATAGATGTGTATCCAAATCTGTAGTGGGTTTTGCTTTTTTAAAATAGCTATATTCACTCAAACTCTCTTTTCCTAGCCAAGTTTTGCCACATTCAAGTAAAGTGTCTATATCATAAAAATTAACTGCATTTTGAGCTGATTGTGAAAGATTACTATTAAGAATAAAATCTTTAATGTGTAAAGCACTTAGCATAATTTCATCAATAATTCCATTGAGTATTTCTATCGAAAAATCTATTAAAGTAAATTCTTGATTTTTATCATCTAAAGATTCAAATAATTCAACAATTGCATTCAATTTTTTACTATTAGTATGTGAAAAATCTATTAAGTTATGAAAAGCATTAGAATTAAGTGAAAGTAAAAATTTATAAAGCATCAAATCATAGTCATCATTTTCAATTTTAAAATCATCACTCATATCAAGATAACCAGCAAATTCTCGAAGTATTTTATTGATAAATTTGTCAAGAGTTATGATAAAAAGTTCATCAGTTAAGAATTTACTCAAAACTTGTTCTTTTTTACTTAAAATTTCTGATGCAGTTAAATGAGTTTGCTTACCAATCTCTTCTAAAATATTGTTATCATTCCCAAGACCAAGTAAAGTTTTAAATATCCTCTCACTCATCTCAGAAGCAGCTTTATTTGTAAATGTCAGGGTAAGTATCGTATTTGGATTGATATCAAGGAAAAGAAGAGAAACATACCTTAAAGTTAATGCATAAGTTTTACCACTACCTGCACTTGCTTTCAGTGCTAGAAATTGTTTCATCTTCATATCTTTCTATATTTTGGCCACTCATTATAACCAATCTCAGGATTATTTGATTCATATTTCAAAATAAATTGTACTTCCATTTTATTTACTTTTTCTCTATTATTTGATTTAAAAATAATCTCCTTTCGTATTGTAAAATCACTTTGTTCTTCTAGTGTAAAATCTTTTGCAACATATTGGCTATTAACACTGCCAAAATAAGTTAGTGTATTAGTAAGATCTTTGCCAATATATATTTTATTATTTGGGTATGTGATTTTATATATAACTTTTTCCATAAGTGTCCTAATGTTTTAATAAATGATTATAAAATAATAAAAAGAATAGAAAGGAGCCACTTGCAAATTCAAACAAATGATTATAAACAGTTTCAATCATCATCTTTTCACTTTAAAAATAACCATTTACAGGGAGTAAATGGTTATTTTTAAAGTGAAAATCTAATAATTGCTACTATTCATACTCAAAATCTTTGAATTTGCAAGTGGCTCAAAGGTAAAAGTGAATCTAAGAATAGTACTAAAATTAAATTTAGACTAAAAAAAAGAGACCTTAAAAGTTGGCGGCGACCTACGTTTCCACAACTGAAAGCTGCAGTATTATCGGCGATGAGAATCTTGACTGCCAGGTTCGATATGGGGCTGGGTATTTCCTTCTCTCTATAACCACCAACATTTAAAATCTC
>CAMCYD010000043.1 GCA_945883785.1 Helicobacter pylori PMSS1 | reverse complement strand
AAAACAATAGTAAAAGAAAAAGGGCTTAAATATACGAAACAGCGGGAGATTGTATTTGAAACTATTTTAAATTGTGAAAAACATTTGGGTGCGGAAGAACTTTATAATGTGATAATGGATAAATATCCAGAAGAATCTATAGGGATAGCGACGGTATATAGAGCACTTTCTTTTTTAGAAGAGGCAAATTTAATCGCATCTATTTCACTTGATAAAGATAAAAGAAAATTTGAAACAAATTTTAAAGAACATCATGACCATCTTATTTGTGTGAAGTGTAATAAGATTATTGAATTTGTAAATGCAAATATTGAGAAAGAACAAGAAAAAATTGCTAGAGAAAATGGCTTTAAACTTTTAAATCATACGATGTATTTGTATGGGATGTGCAAAGAATGTAATGCAAACACTAGCAATGGGACCGTTCAAAATTCTGTGTCAATCGGGTAAAATAACAAATACCCAAGGAAAGACATATGAAAATAGAAATAGATGTAGAGCAATTTGCTCGTGATATAAAAGCTGGTAAAAGTATCAGTGGTTCAAATGGAGCACTAGGCTCTTTAATAAAACAACTAACAGAAGCTGCTCTCGTAGCTGAGATAGGGGGGGTCACGACCGTAAACGGAAAATATTGTAAGGCAGGAATCTAAAAAATTATTGCCTAAAATACATGCCGTAAAAGTGATTTTTGATACAAATGTACGATAAAAAGTATAAAAACCATATCTCGTTGAAATACAAAGAAAATTTGCGATGAAAATATTATAAGTTTTATACTAATTTTACTAGAAAAATGAAAAATATAAATCTAGTGCAATAAACCCTCGTTTTTTACACTGCAACTTTTCGGTAATTTAGAGGTTTACTCCTACCGTACAATATTTTCCATTTACGGTCGCGACCCCTATAGATATGATGAAAAAAGTGAAGAACTCGTTTTGATTTATTAGTTTGATTTTAAATCAATGAATCTTACATGTAATAGTCCATCTTTACATGAAGGTACAAAATGCGACATGCGATTTAAAAATAGCTTAATTTAAGTAAGACTTAACATATTGAATCCCAGTAAATAGGACTTCTTTATAAAGGCAATAATACAATTGCCGATGTTGTAAGAATAACATAAAGACACCCATAACAATGGTGAAATTAGAGAAAGAATACCTTCAAAAGAAGATACAAAAGAGCTTTTTGCTAACATTGTGCGTTTAGATTTACAAATAATAGAACTCAGAATCTAAATGATTTAAAAGGAAATTAGTGAAATTAATCTACATAGATGATTCAGGAAATACAGGTAAAAAACTTGATGATGAAAAACAGCCACTCTTTTTACTTGGTGGTTTTATAGTCGATGAATATATTTGGAAAAGTGTAGATAAAGCACTTAATAACATAAAATCTAAATACGATATAGCAAGTATGGAAATTCATTCTATTGAGATAATGAATGGTAAGAAAGGTACTCCTTACAAAGCTTGGGATTATGATAAGAAGCTCAAATTTTTTGAAGAAGTTTTGAACATAATTGGGTGTAAATCAACAAATAGGGTAAAAGTTCCATGGTTCTTAAATATAGCTTAAACCCCAAGTATTAATAAAAATAATCACTTCATACTTCGACGAGAAAGGCTTTTGTCACTAAAAATCATATCTACATATAGGGAAACACTTTTTAGAGTTATTTAAAAAATATTTAAAAAAAAGTATCTCAATGTATTACAATATTTTCTTGCATTATGTATGATGAGATTTATTTTCAATCTCCAATGGATTAAAGAATTCATTTTCTTTGTCAATTGAAATTAAATTACAAACCCTTTTTGAATAATTGGTAAAATCATAGGTCCCATGCAGGTTCACATGTCCCCAGTGTACAATGGAGCCATTTTTTAGTGCCTTTAATATATCATCTTTTTCCGCTACATTCTTTGCTTGTTGCAATTTTTTTGTAAGATAAAGGTAGTTCCAAAGTATTATTGAGTTTTGAATAAGTCGTTTTGAGTTGTTTGCAATATTTTGTTCTTCTATTGTTGAGACTGTAAATTCTTGATTATTTCCAAAAAATACTGCTTTTGAAAATTTATTCGATGATTCTATTTTATTGAGTTGTTTTTCGATTCTTTGACGAAGTTTTACATCATCAATATAATTCAATAAAAAATTTGTTTTAATAATTTTTCCAAACTCTTTTAATGCAGCATATAATTTATGTTGTCTCGAATAAGATGTGAGTCTCTTTAATAGTTGTGTTGCAGTGGTTTTTCTCTCTAAAATTGTTACTATGAAAAGTAAAATATCATCCCAGTTGTCTTTGATTAATTGAGTGTTTATTTTTCTTTTTGGTGTAACTTGGTATCCGAGCTCCTGATAATATTTTGGTGTAAAAAAGCCGTAGAGTTGTTGATCTTTGAAATTTTTAATTCTTGGTGCGAATCCAAATCCCAAAAGATTTGTCAAACCAAAGATTATTTCTGTAAAACTGTGAGTGTTACCCGTTATTTTTTTAATAAATTTACATATCATTAATTATATTTTATGGACACAAATGCTACAATCCATAATTATTTAAAAACAAGTTGGTAAAATGAAAAAGTTAGTTTCAATTGAATACAAAGTATGGCTAGAGTCTCTAAAGAATAAATTTCGTTCATCACAAATCAAAGCTTCTATAAAAGTCAATACAACACTTCTTGAATTTTATTGGGATTTGGGTGAACAAATTGTACAAAAACAAGAAGAGCATAAGTGGGGAAGTGGGTTTTTAGAAAAACTGAGCCATGATTTATCTGCTGAATTTCCTGATGTTAAAGGGTTTTCTTATAGAAATATTAGATTCATTAGACAATGGTATATATTTTGGCAACAAGATGCTGCCAAAATAGAAAATGAAAATTGGCAACAGCTTGTTGCCATATTGTTTCAAGTACCATGGGGACATCATCAAATCATTTTAAATAAAATCAAAAATATCGACGAAGCAATCTACTATGTGCAAAATACAATGCGAAATGGGATTAGTAGAAGTGTACTTGTCCATCAAATAGAATCAAATCTTTATGAGCGAGAAGGAAAGGCTATAACCAACTTTGAAAATACTCTTCCACCAATTCAATCAGACCTTGCAAAAGAGATTACAAAAGATCCCTATATTTTTGATTTTGTGGCTTTAACACAAGATTATCAAGAAAAAGAGCTAGAAGATGCACTCACTCAAAATATCACAAACTTTTTACTAGAACTTGGAAGTGGATTTGCATTTGTAGGACGACAATATAAGCTTATCGTTGGTGGAGATGAGTTTAAAATAGATTTGCTTTTTTACCATATCAAACTCAAATGTTATGTGGTGGTAGAACTGAAAGCTACAAGCTTTAAACCAGAACATGCAGGAAAACTAAGCTTTTATACATCCGCAATAGATGGAGAGCTTAAAAGCAGTGATGATAATCCTACAATTGGGATTTTAATTTGCAAATCAAAAAATAACACAGTGGTGGAATATGCTCTAAGAGATATTAACAAACCATTAGGAATTAGTGAATATCAACTCACAGAGATTTTACCAAAAGAGTATAAATCATCATTGCCTAGTATTGAAGAGATTGAAGCCAAGCTTGATGAGTTAGAAGAATAAATCTCTTAATATGAAAAAATTAACACTTAAAAGATTGGATATCTTTACACCAATCTCAAAAGAGCAATCTATTCCCAATGAAGAGTTTGATATAGATAACTTTTTACATTTTCCAGTTATTACTCATGATGATGGGAGTATCTGGAAACATGGTAGTTTATACTTGCTTTCTAAACTAAAAAATTATCAAAAACCATCACCAAAAACACTTGATTCAATAGCAACTGATTTGAAGCATTTTAAAGAATATTGCGATAACGAAAATATTGATTATTTAATAGCTCCAAGAAAAGTTTTAAGACCTACATATCTTTATAGAAGTCACCTGCAACAACTTTTACGAGATGGCAAAATATCTCCAAATACAATCAAAAGAAGAATGAGTGCCGTTGTTGGATTTTATGAATATCTTATCAATATTGAAGGGGTAGAGTTTAAATTTCCATTATGGGAGAGTGGAATTACATCTGTAACATACCATGATAGTTATGGATTTCAACAATCTAAGCAAGTTCAAACCAAAGATGTTTCAAGAGTTATATCAACTTCAAATCCAGATCTATTTGATGATGCCATAGTTGATGGTGGACGACTACATCCACTGCCACAAGAGCAGCAATTTGCACTTGTAAGAGCTTTAAAAACTATAGGTAATACTGAGATGACTTTAGGTTTTTTGATTGCCCTAACAACTGGAGCAAGAATTCAGACCGTTTTTACTCTTAGAAAAAAACATTTTGAAAATCCTTTAAAGCATGAGGAAAAAGAAATAAAAATTAGAATTGGGTATGGAACAGATTGTGATACAAAATTTAACAAACTTCACACCTTGATATTACCATCATGGCTTTATCAAAAAGTGAGAATTTATCTAAGCTCCCCAAGGTTCAAAACAAGAGAAGAAAAAGCTGTACATATATTTGATGATCAAAGTAAACAATATGTTTTTCTTACAAACAGAGGTGCGCCATTTTATGCTGCACACGATGATCCATATAGATATCTTTATAAAGAGGTGCCAAATGGTGCGACTATTAGGCAATTTATATTCAATTCATTAAAAAATCAACTTAAAATGGATGGTTTTAAATTTGATTTTTCATTTCATGATTTAAGAGCAACATTTGGGATGAATCTACTAGATAAACTAATGCCTCTTGTTGATAGCAAAGAGTTAAAACTATCTCATGCTCTTATTCATATAAAAGAAAGGCTGGGACATTCGAGTCTTTCAACAACAGAAAAATATTTGAATTTTAGAGAAAGACATAAGATAAAAAAGCAGGCACAGGATAAT
The DNA here is from genome assembly GCA_945883785.1 of Helicobacter pylori PMSS1. Classification (GTDB taxonomy): domain Bacteria; phylum Campylobacterota; class Campylobacteria; order Campylobacterales; family Arcobacteraceae; genus CAIJNA01. The sequence continues at coordinate 13,028 of CAMCYD010000043.1, read as the reverse complement.
TACGAGAGATATTTAGAAAGTCTAATCAGTGAGTAAATTGAGCATAATTCCAATAGAGTTTATCACGATAGATAATTTAATTGAGCAATATAAAAATAATAAAGCTATAAGCTTTGATAATTTAGGGGTAATCACCGACCAAAGAAATATTCTTGCTCAAATATTATATACGAAAAATAAAATATATAGGAATCCTTATAAGTTAGCAGCCGACATAAAGACATATCAGCCAAATAGAAAAATTATTATTCAATATATTATTGAGGAGCTTCTTGTTGCAAACAAACAACAAGGTAATACGGATATAACGATAAGTGTAAAGATAAAATACATCATTCAGTTTGTTAATTGGATGAACCAAGAAAACTTTCTAGACATAAAAAATTTAGATGAAGCGATAAATATTTTTTATCATTACACATATTTTTTAAAAAACAAAATGAGATTCGGTCAGTATTCTCAAGGCGAAGCACATGTCAAACATACAAGTGTCCATAAATTATTACGGGCTATTTATAACGATAATGAAAATAATTTATTAGCAGCTGTGACTTTAATACCAAATAAAAGGGATAAAAAGAAGGAAAAGAGTTCAGCTGAAGATAAAAAATATCATTATAATTTTTATTATGGTTTTTTTCATCAAGTTACAGACTTTTTATTACACAATAAACCATATCCCTTAAAATTAAATTTATCAAATAAAGATATTTGGTGTTTACCTTCAATGAGGTTATTTTTTGATAAAAATCAAGATTATCCAATGGCATTTAATCCAGAAAATGGGTTAATAAGAAGTATAGATAATTTTCAAAAGATTTATAATATTGACAATAAAAATATAATTAACACAAAAATTAGAGTATTTAAACATACTATAGATAAAGCTAATTTCCCAAAATCACAAAAAAGAATGGAATTAGCTTCTCATGCACTAAAAGCCTTTTACATCTTATTCTTAACAAATACAGGAATGAATGATTCAACAGCTGCAACACTACCTTGGAATACAGATTACACAATTGATTTAGACCAGCAAAAGTTTCGAACTATAAAATACCGTGCAGGAAATAAAATAGTTGAGTTTCAAATACAAGCTAAATTTATAAATGATTTTAAAAAATACCTACAACTAAGAGATTATTTATTGGATGGAAATACTTTAGAATATCTATTTTTTATTGATAGTAAAAATAATGCACGAACAACTATGAGTCTTAAAAGAGGAACATATAGCTCATATATTAATAGATTCTTTACCAATAATCTAGATACAAATCTTCCGAATATTAGCTCAAGACAATTACGAGTCAATAAAGCACATCAAATTATCAAACAAGATGGAATTATTGCTGCATCTCAGGTATTGCAATCATCTGTTTCTACGATTATAAATAGTTATTTAGGTGAATCTAAAGAGTCTAGTGGTCAACAACTAACTGATTATTTTAATGGATTAAACCAAAATCTTTTTTCAACTTCTTTGGATGATATCTCCACAAATATTGGCAACTGTAAAAGTCCAGATAATCCAAAAATTCAATACAGAAACAATATATGTCAAAAAAGCGAAAATTGTTTATTCTGTGAGCACTTTAGAATACATACTGATGCAGAAGATTTACAAAAACTTTATAGTTTAAAATACATTATTAATGAGTGTAGATACATTGCAAAAAGTTCAGAGCACTTTGATTCAGTATATGGCAATGTTTATAAAAGAATTCAAAGTATTGAGAAATATATTATTCAAACTGGTCATCAATCAAAGAAATCGTTAAATGGCTTTGAATTGGATGTATTTGAGAATGAAAATTTACATCCATACTGGAATCATAAATTGAATATGCTAATCTCGATTGGCCTCTTTTAAGTATGAGTGCTGCTTTAAAACTCTTTGATAATTTTTATAACGATGGTAATATTAAAGCTAGTAATATTAGGTATAATGAATTTAATATTGATTCAATAGATAAAGACTTAGTCGTATCAAAAACTTTGAACGGGGAATCGCTATCAACATACAAAGAGAATATTTGGGACTTTACCCCATATATTTCAAATCCTTCACAACCAACACTAATAGATTTTACAAAAAGAATAGCTAAAACAAATATTGCGGATGTGAAAAAAATAATGTTACTCTTGATGTTTTTTGGAAGTGGTAAAAATGGTTCACAATACTCAGTTTCAACACTTCATCACTTTTTTGATGATACATTAACCCCTTTATCTAAATATGCTATAAAACATAATATCACCATAAAACAAATCCTAGAAAATAGCGATTATCTCATTAGTTTCATAGATTCTTTTTGTAAAGATAGGGGTAAAATACAAGCTACTATATCATTATTAAGTTTTTTAAATACCCAACAAAATAATGTTACTAAAATATCTTTCAAAAAAGACAAGAAGGTTTCCGCATTACTTAAAAGACTATACTATTTTTATGATAATCAATTATATCAAACAGAGTTAATTCCCTCTAGAATACTATATGAAAGTATTCAACAAAGATGGGCACAAATTGATGAAATTAATGATAATTTAGGCTATATATTAAACTTTCTAGAGGAGTATTTGTCTTGCGACAAATATAGTGAAATTATCAAAACAGTTAAAGAAAAATATAAAAAATTTGATGATAAAGCAGAATGGATTCATTTTATAAAACGACATACATTAGAGCAATTATTTGCTAAGTATGGTGTAAAAAATAGATTAACATTTAAGAAATTTATTATTGATATCCAAGGTACAAGTAAACACCTTATTCTTGCATACACAGGGATGAGAAATGGTGAGGTGCTCAATTTAAAGATAAATTGCTTAGAAAAGAAAGCATTATCAAATGGTATATGTAGGGTAATTAGTACTACTTCTAAATTTGTAGGGAGAAAACAAGAAGCCTCATGGGTAACAACAAAAGATATTGAAAAAGTACTTCATATTTTACACTCAATTAATAAAGTGATTGCTAATTATTATCAAGTCAGTATTACAGAAATGCCATTATTCATTTCAAGTGATTTCTTACTTGATAAATATAAATATAGTTCAAAAGCACTACCACCTAGAAGAAATTTCATTCCTATAAATGAACTAAAACTGAACTATAATGAGCTAAAAATTACAGCTTCTGACAAAGATGAAGTTCAAAATATTGAATTTAATAGAAATCATACAAATATTGAGATTGGAAAAAAATGGGGATTTAAATCACACCAATATAGAAGAAGTTTAGCTGTCTATTCAATTCAAAGTGGTCTTGTTTCACTAGGGGCATTACAAATCCAATTAAAACATCAATTCAGAGAGATGACACTTTATTATAGTAATGGTGCAAGTTATGCTAAGCAATTATTTAATGTTCCAAAAGGCCATATTGCATATGAAATCAATGATATAAAATCAGATATAGATGCATTAATATATATAAAAGATATTATTTTTTCAGAAGAGACCATCTTTGGTGGTCATGGTACTTTCGTAAAGAATAATATCAATCCTCAAAATGATTCTTTCCAAATATACCTACAAAAAAATAGGGAACAAACAGCTAAACAATTTAAAAACGGAAATATTGCTTATACTACAACGGCACTTGGGGGTTGTGTATCTATAGAACCATGCTATGCTATGCTCAGTCGTTCATTTGTTACTTGCATAGGTTGTAATCAAAGTATAATAAAACTATCCAAGATTGATAATACAATTTTAAAACAAAAAGAATTTATCTCATTTCTTGACTCAAATAGTATTGAATATAGGACTGAAATTGAAGAATTAAATCAATTAGAAAAACTCAAAAATAAACTTATCAAGGAGTAAATGTAAATATGAATAAAACATTACAAGATTATTTTGCAGCATTGGACCGATTAAAATCCAATAATCCAATCAATGTACCAAAAAATTCTAAAATAAATAAAGATATTGTAGCCTTAGAGGCTGGCAGAAAAAGAGGTAGTATCAAAAGAAGCCGAGAGATGTTTTTAGAACTTATTGAAGCAATAAATATAGCTTCTAATGAAAATAATGCACATTATGATAAACTAACATCAAAGATATCCAAGCTTAAAAGTTCAACTCAAAATTATAAAGAGTTGTATGAAAAAGCAATTAATAGGGAAATTATGTATCTTGAACGAATTAATGAGCTTGAGAAATTGCTCAAAAAGAAAAGCAGTTTATCTATTAATAATGAAATTTATGGACAAAATTTGCATTAAAAAGTCTATAAAATTAGAGAATATATGGATAAATATAATTTTTTTAAATGCTTTGTTATAGGCTTTTATTAATGTCCATATTTGAAAAAATAAAAGGTAGAGTGTCCCCAGAATGAAATGTTGACTTTACAGTGTCATTATGCAATAAACCATCAATCACATAACCAGATTCTCTCTCATTGACATTAATAACTACAGAATGAAACAAACGATTGGATTCGTCAATAAAAGTATAGGCAACTACCCCTTTATTGGCTCCAAAATATTTACTTGAATACCCTGCATTGGTAGAATCTATATTTTGAGCAATTGAATATTTTTGCCCATCACTTGAGGTATGATTTGAATCGCTTTGATATCTTACGATTTTTACAAGTTTTAGTTTTTCCATAAAATCTATAATTTTATCATTGGCTTCTGTGGTATTTTCTTCTGAAAAGTACCATACTTTCGTATTATCAAGTTGATTTTCATTGATTCCTTTTGAGATCTTACCCATTCTTGAAAGACTTAAATTACACCCATAACCAAGAATTGAAGCCAATAAAAGATTGTGGTTACTTTTCATTCTGCTTTGTGAGTAATGACGAAATGATGAGAGAAAATCTGTTTCTTTATCAACTGAATTTAGAATATCAATCACAGATAAGCACTCATCACTTGGAAAGTATTTTGAAAGTGGACTTTGTTCCTCATCTTCATTTTTCTCTAATTTTGGAGTTTTTAGTGAAAAAGAATCATCACTAGCAGTAAAATATGTATTTATCCCACTTGCAATATTATGATTTGTTCTTTTATAACTCTCCTCAACTTTCACTTTTACTGTTTCTATAAAATCATCAAACTCTTCAAGATACCCTAAATTATGTTTTGCAAAAAGCAAATTTTTATTTTTAAGCCAATAGACTTTATCGATCATATAATCATCAAAGTTTCTAAATTTGTAGGAGTATTTTAAATTAAGCTTCCCTTTTCTAATGGCATCATTTGTATGAAAAAAAAGTAGGACTTTGTATAGTGATACCTTAAATTTTCCATCTTTGAATATCATATTCTTCTCCTCTTCCTCTAAGAATTCTTGCGGTGCTTTATTCGTTAAAATTGGATTCTTTTTAAAATAATGAATAGCATCTAATAGATTTTTATTTGACCCCTTTTCATCAAACTCAATTGCTTTTAAAATACCAGTTAATCTCCCTTGTAGTGATACTGATTTTGCTTCAATAAAATCATATTTATTGTCAATTTCACTCTCAAAAACTTTCTTCTGTACTAAAATATCACTTAATACCAATGACTTTGTTTCTAAAAGTTTTTCAATTTTCTCCACTTTTTTAGCAGCACTTAGTTTACTGTCTTTTACAACAGATCTTATATCATTAAGTGCTGATAAACTTGCATTTTCAAGTGATTGCATCACTTTATTTTTGTGTGGTTCTTGTGTAAAGCTATATTCTTTTTGGGCACGAAGAGAGGAATTTCTAGCGGTTAGCACTACAGACGTAAATCTATCAATGAGATTATCGTTACGAATGAGATATTGATAATATACAAATGATAAAAGCAAAAAATTTGACTCAACATCTTTTTTTCGCTTCACTTGAAACACTTGGCTTTTTTCAATCCATCTTGCATGATACTCAGCTATTTTAGATGTGATACCAACTGTTTCAATTATCTTTTTCAAGCTATTGAAATTTGACTGAATACTTATAAACTTTTGAAGACTTAATACCATTTTTTGTTTATTTGTACCATGTTCCAATATTTTGTAATGCGTCAGATTCCATCTGTTTTTGTATTCTTCATCTTTTTCCAAAAATTTATCCAATAACTCCAAGTTTGGATCTTTCATTAAAGGAACTAATTTTTCTAAGATATCTTTTTTTTGAGAATTTATTGAGAGGGTAATGATATGTGATAATTCAGTATAGCTTGGTACTTCAATTTTGAGCTTTTTTGATAACTCAACCAAACTATAAAATATCCTTTTTCGGTGAGTAAATTTACTTGCTAAATCTATCGCTTCATTTAAAAGAATCGTTTTTATCTCAGCCGTATATTCGTTTATGAACAAATGTTGTTTGATAATTTGTTTATATCTATGGAATGTGGTTTTAGTAATGGTATTATCACCAATCCAGTTCGATATTTTCAAAATATCACTGGCAATATATTCCATATTTTCATCGCTATCCAAATTATTAAAAAACTTATTTGTCGCTTTAAAATATCCAAATAACAATACAAAATAAATTTTGTTATGATTACTATCAATTTTTTCAAGTAATCTTTTTGGAATAGCAAAGTAATACTTTTGTTGGCTCAAAGTAAAAATTGGCTTTTGGTTAAATATTTTTTCTTCCTCTTTTGATAGAATTTGTGTAGATGTCATTTTTTCCCTTTTTATGTAATTTATTCTTATTGTATATAATGTATGATACACTTTGTTTAATTTATAGTTTAATTTACACTATTTAACTTGTCTAGATAAAATATTTCAAATGTAAATCAAACGAAGGTATAATTTACATCTAAAGGATTTACAAAATGTTGATAGGATATGCAAGAGTTTCAAAATCAGATAATTCACAAGTTTTAGATTTACAAATAGATGCATTAAAAAATACAGGGGTAAATGAGGAAAATATTTATACCGATAAAATCTCTGGAACCAAAGATGAAAGGCCTGGATTAGAAAATTGTTTCAAGGCTTTAAGAAAAAATGATATTTTGGTGGTATGGAAATTGGATCGGTTAGGAAGAAATCTCAAACATCTTATAAATACTATTGATGATTTAAATAAACGAGAAATTGGATTTAAAGTTTTAAGTGGCCAAGGTGTAAGTATTGACACAACAACTTCAGCTGGTAAGATGATGTTTTCTATATTCGGAGCATTTGCTGAGTTTGAAAGAGATTTAATTCGTGAAAGAACTATGGCTGGACTTCAAGCAGCAAGAGCTAGAGGTAGAAAAGGCGGACGAAGATTTAATCTGACAAAAGCGCAGGTAAGACTCGCAGAAGCTTCGATGAAAAACAGAGATACAAGTGTTAGGGAACTTTGTAAAGAACTTGGGATAACAAGACCTACACTGTACAAGTATGTTGGTCCAAATGGGGAATTAAGAGATTTTGGGAAAAGAGTGCTAGAAATAAGAATTTAAGCTATATCTAAGAACCATGGAACTTTTACCCTATTTGTTGATTTACACCCATAATTGTTGAGTTTGATTTAAAAGTGATATATTTTTCAGTTAAAAAAAACAATTTCAAAAAATATTTTCAAGCAAAATATGGAAAAGATTTTGAACAACAATTTAATATCTCTCCTTATTTATTAGCATTTTCTTATATTTTACAAATTAGTGATGCCTATTTAATTTCGCAAGATTGCAATGGAATGTTGATCCTTGATGAACAAGATGAATGGAAGAAGCCAGCAAATAAAACATTTAATATTCTAACAACGCTTGCCGATGAGCCTGAAATTCAAATTGAAAAACTACTTGATAGAAGTTTTTTTGTAGATTCAAGTGAAAGTAATATGATACAGTTGGCTGATATTATTGCATATACTACTAAGAGATATTTAGAAATAGAGATACGAGATTTTGATAACGATAAAAAACTAGAAAGAAAAAAACTTTTTGATATCTATCAAAAAAATATATTTAAACCGAGTTTTGATTATGGGAGTCATTCTATACTAAAATGGTTAGAAGATAATATTGGTAACCAAGCGAAGGATAAACCTATTGGTTAGTCACTGTTGGCTACCTATGAGAGCATTATAAATTAATTCATATTAAAATTAAGTTAAAGAATAATAAGAATAACATAGCCCTAGGTTTTAGTTCAGGATGCAAAATTTATGAAAATCTAATTTACTCTTGAAAACCTTAATTTTCAAATAAGTATTTGTGGCCTATTTTTAGGATCTAAACATACAATTACAATTTTTTATTCCTCTTCTAAGCTAGATTCTGGATCTTCAAAATAAGGCTTCATCATCTTGATACTTTCTAAACTTTCATCATGTTCAAGAGCAACAAAAGAATTTTCTTTATAGAAAGATAAAACTTTTTGATTGTTTACAGAATCTATTAGGATAAATCTACCACCTAAGTCTATGTGAGATTTATCAATTATTTCTAATGCATCAGATAACATATATTCACCAATTTTAAATTCTTCATATTTATCTGATTTTCCAAGTTGACCTATCAAAAAGCAAGGTATAGTTTTTATATCATCCTTATAACCATCTAAAAGTTTAATAATATCTTTTGACATCCCATCGGTAAAAAACACACTTATTGCTACTGTGTAATATGCTACTATCTCTTTGGTTTCATTATCAAAATAAAGATAAGTTCTTGAACGAAGATGTTGTTCAAAAGTTAGAGCTTTATTGTGTAAGAAGTCTTGAAGATCTAAATTTTTAGTACAAGAGAATGTTTCAAGTAATTGTTTTGTTTTTCTTTTGGACGGAGATTTTGAAATTATTTCAGATAGTTGAAAACATGAAAAAGCCTCATCAAATTGTTTACGAGTCATAAAAATTGTGAAGCTTAAAATATATCACTGATAGATAATTTTCTATCTTGAGTTTTTCTGAGTTTTGGTCTTTTTATTGAATCAAATTTTTTAACTTTTTCCATATTATTTTTAGAAAAAGCTTCACGGATGAATTTTTCGTTCTCTGGCTTAATTACTAATGGTTCTAAAAAAGCTTTTGTCATTACATCCCCTTACTTCAATTTTTTACAATTATACATCAAGTCAACTTGCCAAAACTTAAATGGATTAATCGTACATGGAAATTGTTGGAACAGAGACGATATACTAGATTCGATATAAACTACACCATTAGTTGCTTAGAATTTTGACACCATTCCCAATAATTTCAAAGTTTATTTTTGCTTCTGTTAAAATATCACCAAGTCGTATCATATCACCCATCTCTTTATGGTAATTTTGATCATTTTTAATAAAAGTAAATTGTTCTTTATCAAAAGTGAGATAATTGATATCTTTAGAGATAAGATCCAATTTAATCAACAGATCACTACTACAATACAATTTACATGGTTCATTTTTTGATAATAATTTAAATAACTCAGCCTCTTGAATTGGTTTTGTGACTCTTTTTTTATTATATGTTGTAGCACAAAAATCACAACCTCTTTTTTCTGAACAAACTTCAATATCACTAACAGTAACTACTTTTTGTTTTGGATTCTTTTCTAAGATATACGATAGAATCTTTTTCCCTATCTCATCTGCAAAGTCGATAAAAACCATATCATAAGTATATTTATCATAAAACTCTATACAATCATCATACTCACTTACCTTATCAAGAAGGAAATTGATAGGTAAAGTTTCAATCATTGTACACAACTTTGACAAATCATCTGGGTTATTATCGTAAATTAATATCTTCATAACAAAATTGTATTCTTTTTTTGTAACTTTGGTGTAACTTTTCAAAAAACGGCACAAAGGTACCAAATGCGACATGCGACTTAATTGAAACTAAATTACCCTGCTCTACGATATTAGTACTTTCTCTTTATAAAAAATGGAAAATATTGTACGGCAGAATAAAATTTATATATCTCCTACTTTTAGAATTTTTATCGAAAAAACCTCTTCATATTTCAACGAGAAATGGTTTTTTGACTTTTAGTCGTACATTTGTATAGGAAAAACATTTCTAGGGGATTTATTTAATGGGTCAAATTTTTAGATTCTTGCCGTACAATATTTTCCGTTTACGGTCGTTAGCCCATATTTGCTAATTAAGGGTAGTAATAAATGGACATTAAGTGATATTAAAGGTTGATTATCACTTTAGGCGATTTATGGATTGACTGAATTTTACCCAATAGCTCTTACTTATCAGCTTTTGGAAGTATTTGAAGTAAAAGCTGTGATGGTTTTAAAAACTCTTTATCATTTTCAATAAGATTAAAAAGTCCAAAAAATCTTTTTATTATTCGTAACTGTACTATCTCAATAAAGAGCTCTTTTTTATCCTCACCATATTGTGCTGTAAGTCCATCTCTTATAAGATTTTTAAAAGAGGGATATTTTTCATGGAGTAAGTTACACATTTCTCTAAGGGTAACTGGTTTCTCACTAAAGATTATAATGCTTAGAAAAGTTAAAAACATAGCTTGAATAAACTCACCACCTTTGTATCTATCATAAAATCCAATATGGTGTTCCATCCCATATTGGTCTAATAAAAATATAAATTGATGGGGATCACTCATCCCTAGAAACCATTTTCCTTTAGCTGTAATAGTCATTGTATTATTATCAAGAGATACCAAAGAACAATCTAGTGCTACATTCTTTACTCTAGTAGCACACATATAAGCCCCCTCCTCAAAATAACTCCCAGGAACCATCAAGCTATTATTTTCATACTCTTTACAAAATAAATCTATAGTCTCTCGTGGTAAGTGTCTTTCATTAAGTTCAATTCCATTGCCAACTAAAGATAAAAAATATTTCATTTGATTTAAAAATGGACAACTTGTAACTGCCTCTTCGCTTTTTATAAATATTTCATCAAATGCAAAACTATGCGATCTGAAATTATTTAAATTATGAGCAATATCCATAAATCTCCCTTTGATTTGAGTATTTAATTATATCATACGAAAATATCACTTAATTCAAATGGGATGAGATTTTTTAGCAATAGTGCTAACACCATCATAAAAAGTTTTATGATATCGCAAGATGTAACCTGTCAAAAATATCTATTTATTTCCTATTCCGAAATTATTACTACACGAAATCGGATATTTTTGTGAGGATAAGTTAAAAAAACTACAAGTCTTTAGTAGCTTATGGGAAATTTGTCATAGATAGTCTTGAATTAAATAAAACAATTGAAATTGACATAAAGGTACCAAATGCGACATGCGATTTAAATGAAACTTAAATTAAGCTATCCTTAAATCGCTTAGGGAAAACCGATTTGTAGGTTTGTGCCCAATATTTTCCCTTTACGGTCGCAATCCCTGAAAAGGGAAAGCAACAACTAAACAAAAAGAGAATCTAGTGATTATAAACAAAGAAGAAACAGCGGATATATTGAAAAGGTTACTATAGGGGTTTGCCCCCTCTGTGTATCACTATTGGTTAAGTATTGCGAGATAACTGCCGATAGTTAAGATTAACAAAAATACTATTGTCCCTTGCTTAACCTCGTAAATAGAAGATGTGAAATATTCATAAGTTCTTATAATTAGCAATTCAAACACAAAATACAACATAATGTAAATACCAACGATAGACAATAAATGTATCCAAATAGGTTTTTCTGGTTCCTCTGGCAATGATCTCATTGGAGCAGGAGCTGGATTTTCTCCACCTGAAAAGTAATTATAACAATCATCGATTGCCCCACCCATCTCCATCTTTCCACAATCAGAACTACTGTAAACACCATATTTGCTATATTTATTCTCACTTACATCTGAATAATCCTCGCTAGTGCTATAATTACTACCCGCTCCATAGTTGTTGTAGTCATCATATCTTCTAGTCCCCTCTTCTCCAGTATAAGGATTCTCGTTACCATATGTGGACCAATTGTCACTCTTGGTATCATTTGGACTACTTCTGTAATGTGGTTCAACATAGGCTCCATTACTTCTATGGTAGCCATCAACATTCACATCACTAAACAAAAATGTTCCTACGAACAAAGAGAGAATGAAAAATATCTTATTAATTTTGATCCTTTAGGTTTAAATACATAGAATATCTTCTAATACACTATAACTCTGTGAAAATTCTCTTGAAATAATACCAAATCTAGTACCCCAATATGTCAAGACAACCTTTTGAAAAATCTTAAATTACTCACACAATAACAATATTATTAGATAAATTGACACAAAATTATCTCAAAGAAGTGAATAAAAACTTGAATTAGAAAAACTCCTATGCCAAAGTTCTCAAACTACCAAACCAAAAACAACCGCCAACCATCTTTTATATCAACGATATAATATAGTAAACTACCCAATGTGGAGATAATGTATTTATATTATAAAATCTTCCTTTTATACTTCACTTCAAGCTTGTGAAAAATAGGGATAATTGCTCAGTCTTGCCTAATTAAAATGAATTCACAATACTTTTAAACTACCAAAAAATATTCTAGTCACATACTACCCGTAATCTACCTTATTCTATTTTCTCCCTAAACTAAAATCTTCACCATATAAACTTTTTTGTGGCATTTGTCTATATCCCCATTTTTTATAAGTTCTATCAGGTAGAGTATCTTCTACATAATCAGACAATTCATTTGTAGTTATAGTGTTATCTCCATTATAAGCTTTTCCTTTAAGGGCTTCAAGCAGTGTGTATGTAAATACTCCATGATTTTCAAATCCCTCAAGCACAACTTGAGATTTACTACTTGCACTGATAGTTGCTCTCCCTGTTGCTTTTGCAAGTCTATTTGTTGTTGTTTTTTGGAGTTCCGCTTCTACGAATGAGCCAGAATTACAAGTATCTAGCAATACTAAAGATTTTAAAGCTGTGATATTTGAAAGTCCGAGCATAAAATCTTTTTGTCCAACCCCTTGAGAAGAGACATTATCTAGTTCATCATTTGCTATAAAGTCATAAGGGATATAGTAATAGTTTCCATTGTATTCATCAGTGATACCATGTCCAGCGATATAGAGTAAAAATACATCTTCCCTTGTTGATTTGATATTTTTAAACATATCGATAATCTTTTGCTTAGTGAC
>CAMCYD010000042.1 GCA_945883785.1 Helicobacter pylori PMSS1 | reverse complement strand
CTGCTATGTACATTTTTAATTCCGTTTTATAGATTTCAGATAATAGTACCATAATATCCTTAATCTATTATTTAATTCCGTGCTTACATATATTTCAATGAATTGCTAAAACATAGGCTTGGTTGATGTTTTTGAGGAAAATGTCCGATAAAATATCTTTCATCCTCTTTATCGATAAGTTCTTTTTTAAGAAGTGTGTCGATGGATGATTGGAGGGTTTGTTTTTTGATATTGAACTCTGTTAAGATAGGCAAAGTAAAAACACCACTTTTGTATTTTCCAACGATTTTTCTTGTTCCCACTCTCCAGAGTGGGAATACATATAAATTCCAAAGCTAGAGCTTTGGAACCAGAAAAATCACAATCATAGCTTTATAAAAATTTTGTTACAATTGAATCAATTTTATATCAGGAATCAAATATGCAAGCAATTTACCACACGAGTATGGAAGAGTTAACTTTTTCATTTATCGAAAATATTAAAAAACAATTTCAAAATGCAAAAGTAGATATTGTCATCAAGGATATTGATGAAACGGACTATCTTAATAAGTCTCAAAGAAATAAAAACTATTTAGAGGAAGCTATACAAGAGGTCAATCATACAAAATTTATCAATAAAACACCGAATGAGCTTGGTTTATGATTATTTCATTTGTAGAAAAAAGTTGGGATGATTATAACAATTGGGAAAAAGAGGACAAAAAGATATTTCATAAAATCCAAAGAATTATCAAAGAGACTATAAGAGACCCTTTTGGAGGAATTGGCAAACCAGAACCTTTGAAAAATAATCTGCAAGGTTATTGGTCAAAAAGAATTTCTGATGAACACAGATTTGTTTATAAAATAGAAAACAATCAACTTATCATCATTTCTTGTAAATATCATTATTAAACTTAACAAATTTTTCACTCGTCCCCAAGTTGTACTTGGGGATGCATACAGCAATAAAAATATAAAGCAATATATGAATTTCCAAAGCTGGAGCTTTGGGAACTAGAAAAATCTAAATACACTTATTTAAAACCTTTTTTATCGATTAATGGTTATCATTGTGGTTATTTAGATTATTGAAAAGTAAAAAACACATCAAACACAAAAAATACGAACGACAAAAAGGGGTAAATCGATGAACAAAACACGAGTTGATGATATGCTTATAGAGATGATAAGCCCGAAAATAAAAGAGATAGAAGAGAAATTTAGCCGTGGCGAGGGGCTAAGTCAAGATGATATCAACACTTTGCTTCTAAAAAGCCAGTACAATCATATCAACCATTTAGATGATAAACTCAACGAGACTGTAACCAGTGTAAAGGCTCTTGAAGGTAAGTTTGACCTTTTAAAATCAGATATAGAAACAACTATACAAAAAGCACTCAATAAAAATATGATGCTATTGATTAGTGTTATGGGGTTATTTATTATTTTGTCTAAGATTGTGGATAAGTTTTAGGGTTGAGGGATTATCTTGACTCGTCCCCAAGTTGTACTTGGGGATGCATACAGCAATAAAAATATACAGCAACATACGAATTTCCAAGCTGGGGCTTTGAGAAGCAAATGTTTTTAAAAATCGTTCAAATTATTTTTATTTTTTAAATCCCCTCAACCCATAGTTCAAAAGTTCTATCAGGGATAAAATATCTTTCATCCTCTTTATCGATAAGTTCTTTTTTCGCAAGTGTATCGATGGAAGATTGGAGGGTTTGTTTTTTGATATTGAACTCTGTTAAGATAGGCAAAGCAAAAACACCACTTTTGTATTTTCCAACGATTTTCAGAGCTATCTTTTGGTTATTTCCAAGAGTATCAAAAAGAAGTTTGTAGCTTCCATCTTTTGAGTTGATTATCTCTTTTGTCACTTCATCTATCTTATTTTTATCCACTGTTTGTTCTTTTTGGATATACAGTAAATGCAAGATTTGTTGTACCATCTTTGTTTCTCCATCACTTCTTTGATAAAGATATTCACACATCTCAAAAGTAATTTTCAAGTAGTTTTTTGCATACCCAAAAATATCTTTTATCTTTAAAGGTTGCAGTTCATAGTGAGTTGCAAGTTCATAGAGTGGTGCTTTGTACTCAAATAAAGATGTGAGAAGATGCCTTTTAGAGCCCAGAAAGATATAAGAAATATTTTCTCTTTCTTGGATATATTTTCGTAAAATCGCATCAAGTTTGACATCGGTAATATTGGCGATTTGTTGAAACTCATCGATGGCTAAGATGATTTTATTTGTTTTGGAAAGTTCATTCAATGAATAAAAAAAATCCTCCATCATCTCATCAAAACTCAAAGTTGAAACGATTGGCTTTATAGAATATTCTAGGGTATTTGGGTCGATTGTTGGTTCTACTCGAACTCTTTTAAAAAGTGTCGTGAGATTTTTGATAGCTATTTTAATATCAAATTTACCTGCATTTGAAAGTGCTTTTAGAAGTTGCTTTGCAAAATCTTCTTTTGAAGTGATGTCAAAAATATCGACATAAATACACAAATAATCTGCGCTATTTTGCTCAAAAAAACTCTTAATGAGGGAACTTTTTCCCATTCTTCTTTTGGAGTGAATAAGGAGGTTGTTGGAATATTTGGCTATGGTTGAAAGCTTTTCAAATTCATCAGCTCTACCAAAAAATTCATTTTTAGTAGGAAGTCTATCGCACGGAAATGGGGAATTCATAAAAGTCCTTTGGTATTTGATTTTAGATACTGTTAGTATAGCAGATACAAAATAACTATGTCAATACTATTGGTATTTGATTTTAGATACTTTTTCTTTTGCATTTCACTCGTCCCCAAGTTTGAGTCTATTAAAAGTAATATTATTCAATTAAATTTCCAAGTTGAGCATTTGTATTTTGAAGCCTTTTTACTAGAGATCTAATAAGTCCTCTTAAAAATAATATAGCAGATTTTTTATGATGATTTGAAAAATTATCAAATGCTTCTCTTGTGAGTATATACAGCTCAACATCACCACTAGCAATTGCATGAGCACTTCGTGGAATATTATCTAAGAAAGAAAATTCACCAAAAAATGCTCCTCGTCCAAGAGTGCTTACATTAATACTTTGACCATTATGAAGTGGTAGCATAATTTTGACAACCCCCTGTCTTATCAAGTAAAAATCATTTGATTGGTCGTTTGCTTCAAAGATATATTCTCCATCTTTGTATGATTTTTCTTCTATATGCAGTTTTAAGTCAGCAATTGTTGTCTCTTTTCGTCCAGCTAGTAGCTCAAATTCCTCCAATTCAAGAGGTTTTATTATGCTATGTTCATCAATATATTGCTTAATAATAGAGTTTTCAATCCACTCTAAAGCATCTTCTAACTCAAAAAATATTTTTGTAGATGTTGTAGATTTTACAAGACCAAGTTCACCTAAATACTCCTCTATATCTTGCCCAGTTGGGAGTTTCACTGGAACTCTACTAAAGATAAGTTGTCCACCTTTTTCTTCAATAATTCTAGTTATAAGTTCTAAAATATGTGCCGCAGTAAAATCGACAAGATGTATCCTTTTCATATCAAAAATAATATATTTTTTCCCTTCTAAATCTTTTTCAACCATCGAATAAAGTTGATTAGAAGTTCCAAAAAAGAGACTTCCTTGAAGTTCATAGATTATATATTCATTTCCATGCTTTTTGATAGTTGCTATCTCTTTTTCAGTTCGTATTTGTTTTGAAAAGATTTTACCACCATGCACTTTTCTATAAATAATACTTGAACTGATTTGACCTTTTACAAATAATAGAATGGCAAGTGCTACACCAATTCCAGAAGCAGCTATTAAACTTACTGAGAGTGCTGTAATAACAACAGTTAGGATAATCATAAAATCCAAAATGGTATTTTTTGACTTTATAAGTTCAAGGCTATTTTTATCTATCATTTTAAAGCCAATTACTATTAAAATAGCAGCCAAAGAGCTAATGGGAATCCAAGCGATAAAATTTGAAAATACAATAAAAGCAGTAAGGGCAAATATTCCAGTAAGCATTCCAGACATTTTTGTAATTGCCCCACTTGAAACATTGATAAGAGTTGCTCCCATTTGTCCAGCCCCAGGCATCCCTCCAGCTATACAAGAAACAATATTTGCAGTACCTTGAGCGATTAACTCCTTATTTGAATCATGTTGACTTCTTGTCATTGCATCCAAAACGATGCAAGTTTTTAATGTATCAATAGAGAGTAAAATAGCCAAAGTAAGGGCGGGAATAAGGAGAGCCACAAAATCTATAAATGTAACATTCAATACTGTAGAAAAATGGTTACCAATAGCTTCACTCAAAGTTCCTGATTCAATAACACCAATAACAAATTTATTAGATTGAAGGGTTAAAAGCTGTGAATCATAGAGTGCAAGTAAAAAATAAACAGCAACACCACCAAATAAACCAATGATAACAGATGGGACTTTTGAGGTTAATTTTTGTCCTAAAAGCATAAAAAACATTGTTGATATACCAATAACTATACTTTGCCAAGCCCATAAATTATAACTTGCAAGTGAATCAAAAAAATGAAATCCATTCGGTAGTCCAAGAAGTTTTGGTGTTTGTGAAACAATAATATAAAGTCCAACCCCACTTAAATAACCACTTACAACAGTATAAGGCATAAATTTTATGAGTTTCCCTATTTTTGCAAACCCAAAACCTATCTGTATAAGTCCTGCAAGTAAAATAGTTAATGTCATCATAATGATAATGAGATGAGGATTGAGACCATTTTGCATATGTAAAATAGTAAAAGCTGATAAAACAGCTGCTGCTGGGGCACAAGGTGCAGAGATGAGTTTAAGGGTTCCACCTAAAAAAGAAGCAATAAATCCAATAATCACAACACCTAAAATACCAGCAGTTGCCCCTTGAGCTATAAACTCAGATCCAAGTGGTAAATATATTGTTACACCAAATGCAATAGCAGAAGGTAAAGCGACAAGCATAGATGCAAAAGCACCCCAAAAATCACCTTTATGTAAATGTTTTGTTAAGTTCAATTTGTCAGTCCTATAATCTAGAAAGATAAAAGGAGATTATAGCAAAAGGTAACTTTTTTCAATATCTTACTTAGCAGTCCTCTTTAATGTATTTCAGTGATATTATGCAAAAATACGAAAAAATAAGACTTGTAAAGAGGAATAATGCTGTTTAGAAATTTTTTTAATGTACTTGAAAATAAATTATGGTTTAGTAATGATGACATTTTTGATCCATCATGTATTAAAAATGAGGAGATAAAAATATCTCTTTATCTAAGTGAAATTGAGGATGAAGAGATTTTAAAAGAGTTAAAAAGTGAGTTACAAATATTTAAGTCTCTTGGATATCGATTTCAATCTTTTCAAGAACTTGAAAAGATTGAATATCATTCCTATCAAATTGGTATTTTGTTGCAATCACTTGTTTTAAATTTTGATTTAAAGATTGTAGATAAAACTGAATATTTTCCAGACTTTATCTATAAATTAAAATACACTCACATTCAAAAACAAGTGATGCATATTATTGAAAAATACAATAAACAAGTTTCTAAAATATATACAAAAGAGGATTTACGTAAACATATTATTTGGACTCCTATGGAGGCTGGATATCTTCTTTATTATTTTTCCTTTTATAATAATTGTAGTGAACAGGCACAAGAGAAGTAGTTATTTTGATATAATTATAAAAATGAAAGAGGTTTTTTTATGGATAATTTTTTAAAGGTTTTTATAGGTATTTTATTGACTTTAGCACTTATTTTACTTTCTGGTATTGTCTATTTCTTATTCTTGGAAACAGATATAGGGAAAAAAAAGGTAGAAAAATCGGTTGAAAATCCTGTAAAAAAATCAGTTACTGATGATCAAGAAGCGATAGAAAAATCGCATGAAAATAGACAAGAAAGAATTGAAGCACTCAAACAAGTAGGGAGAGAGTTGAGTGGAAATTAGTTTTCTTTTTCAATCATAACTATATAAGCTAAATATGCTAAAAAGAAAGTTATCGGTGCAAAAACATACTTATCAATAAAGTAAATTGAGAAAAGATGGGAAAATGATGTTAAGCCAAAGAAAATAATCATTATTTTGAAGGACCATTTTATCGTTTCATCTGTTATGTAATACTGTAAAATTTTTGTTTTAAGTAAAAATACATACAAAAAGTAAACATTTATAATAAGTGAAACCACAGAGATTAAAACCACAAAATTATCATTTTTTAAGTTATGGGAAAGATGACTAAATCTAAGCGGTACAATATGCAATAAATCTGCGACTTGATAACCAATAACAATAGTTAATAAAACTAAAAAATTTCGTGTTGCAAGTGAAAAATAATTATATTTCTTTTGACAACACTTTGATTGAGGAAATTCTTTACAGCGATATTTTTTTGTATAAGATGTACTCATCAATATTTTTCATTTTTAAGGCTACCAAAAATAGTCTGTTCTATGTCAGGTAAACTCGTATCATTTTGCTGTATGGTTTTTACTTCAAATTCAACTCGTCTATTTTGGCTAGTATTTTGGTCATTACTTGTAGTGATACTTTTTGTTCCACCATATCCACTAGAAAAAAGTCTCTCTTTTGGTACTTTATATCTTATAAGTTCCCTTATGACATTGTTGGCTCTTGCAGTTGATAAATCAAGTGCATCACGATATTGAGATTGGGTATTTAACTCTCCTTCATCTGAAAATCCTTTTACATTCAATTCTGTATCTTCTGGTAAATATGTCAGAATTCTTGCTATTTTTTGTAAAAATAGAAGACTATATTCTGTATCAAGGGTTGCTTGACCTTTTCTAAAAAGTAAATTTGCTGGAATGGCAATCATTGTTCCTTCTTCTATTCCTACTAAATTACCACCTTTTGCTTGATTCTCTTCCATTTCGTTTAATTCTGCCAAAATTTCTTGAGCTTTTGATTCTTTCTCTTGTTCTCCATCTGTTTCTTCATTTGTTTTTGCAACTTGATCATCTTCTTGTGGTTCCGCAAGTGTTTGTGATTCTGTATTCATATCGTAAATTTTCATAAATTCTTCTTTTAATGCAATTTGTTTTTCAATATTTACTGAAGCAAGTGCATATAAAGCGATAAAAAGTGCCAAAAGTAAACTTAAAAAGTCAGCAAAAGGAACAGCCCATTTTTCCCCTGCTGGACATTCTTCACATTTAGGACATTTTTTAGCCATTGAAAATCCTTATTTTAGTGGCATAGCAGTAATCATATTTCTTAGTTTTGCTTCCAAAACTTTTGGAGCAACTCCATTTGAAATCCCTTTGACTGCTTCTAAAATAAGTTGTTGGTCTTTGATAATTAAATGAGCTTTCGCTTTTAATTTATTTCCCCAAGGTCCTAAAAACATATAAGCTCCTGCGATTCCTGTAACGGTTGCTGTAAAAGCTCCTGCGATACCAGCAGCCATCTCTGCAGGATTATCTAGTTTTTGCAGTGCCAAAATAAGCCCCAAAACAGCTCCAATAAGCCCCATAACTGGACAAGTTTCCCCAGCTAATAACCAATAATGTGCTGCACTATGATAGTAATGGTCTGTTTCTTCAATAATTGGTTCAAGCATATTTTCAATCTCTTCCTCTTTTGAGCCGTCAACTATCATATTTAAAGCTTCCCTTAAAAATGGTTCTTCTAGTGTTTGTATTTGACTTTCAATAGAAAGGACACCATTTTTTTTAACAGCAAGTGCAAATTCACACATTTGAGCAATTCTTGCTTCAAAATCAATAGGTGATTTTTTAAAAACGATTTTTAATTCTTTAAAAGCAGCTGAAATTGCATGAGATTCTGTTGCAGTTGCTGCTGCAAACATAGCCGTTGGTATAACAATGATGAGAGAAGTGATATGAATAACATGAGCAGGATTTCCACCCTCCATAAGGTCACCTGTCGCAATAGAAGCTAAAGCTCCAATCATACCAATAATAACGGTTAAATCCATATAATTCTCCTAAAATAAATATTGTTTAAATAGCTAAAATTTTTATAGCCTGTATCTGTCGTTAACTTTTTTCACTAAAATTACAACAAAATCTATATCCTATACAAGATTCTGTTTTGATATAAGTAGGTCTTGTACTATTTTTTTCGATTTTATTTCGTAAAGTGTTTATATAAGTTCGTAAGTATTGCATCTCATTTTGATATGCCACACCCCAAACTTCTTTCAAAATTTGTTTGTGAGTAAGTGTTTTATTTGCATTTAAAAGAAAATATTTTAATAATTCATATTCAATGGGTGTAATTTTTAATAGCTCATTTTTAAATAAAATATCTCTTGAAATTAAATCTAATTCAATTTCTCCACAAACAATTTTCTTAGAAACATTTTCTTTATGGATATTTCGTCTAAGATTTACTCTAACTCTCGCTAACAATTCATTAACAGAAAAAGGTTTTTTAATATAATCATCTGCTCCAGCATCAAGAGAAGCTATTATTTCCCTTTCGTCATGCCTTGCACTTATTACAATAATAGGAATTTTTGAAATTTCTCTGATTTGAGCAATAAATTCTTTTCCATCTCCATCAGGTAAACCCAAATCAACGATAATCAAATCAGGATTATTTCCTAAAAATATTTTCATAGCTTGACTTTTATTTTCACACGATATATGGTTAAATTGATAGTTCTTAAAAGTTATCTCAAGTAATCTTTTTACAGATATATCATCTTCAACAATTTGTATTAATTCTTTTATCATAATAAACTCGCTTTTTTAACTACTGGTAAATTCACTTCTATTAAAATACCATTTTCTAATCCATCTGCTTTTATTGCACCCATATGAAGTTGAACAATACTTTTGCAAATAGATAATCCTATCCCACTTCCAGAAATATCATTTGTATCCTCTAATCGATAAAATTTATCAAAAATATTGTGTAATTTACTTTTATCTATCGTTTCACTTTGATTAAAAATGGATATTTTTACAGAGTCACTAAGGTGTTTAATCTCAAGGCGAATAATAGAATTTTTTGTAGAATATTTCAAAGCATTATCAAGAAGATTGACTATTAATTGAATCAATAAAGTATTGTCACCCCAAAAAAGTTGCAATTTATCAACCTTAATTTCTACTAATTCATTATCTTGTTGTTGTGAAAATTCTTCTAGTGCCACACCGATTATATCCTCAAAATCACACCATTCATATTTTAGTTCGGCATTACCACTAGAAAATCTTGTACTATCTAATATATTTGTGATAAGTCTTTTCATACGATATGATGCATAATTTATATCTTCGAGGAGATTTTGAATTTGTTTTGTATCAAGACTATCATCTGACAAAATAAAATTGATAGTACCATGAATAGTTGATAATGGTGTTCTTAAATCGTGTGAAATAATATGAAGGAGAGATTCTCTAAGAATATTTTGTTTTCTTTGCGTATTTAAATTTTGAGCTTGAATAGTGATAACCCATCCAACAATACCAAAAATTATAGAACTCCAAATATATAGTTCATTATGGAATGAGATACTATAAACTGGTGGAACAAATAAAAAATTGAAACAAATCATACTAAGTAAAGTGATTAAAATTGTAGCTTTTAAGTTGCCATACATGGCAATAACAACAACTGGAATAATATGTAAAAGAGCGATATTGATAATCCCCAAATAGTCTTGAAAAAGATGACTAATGGCAATAACCACCATTAATATTAAAAGTGCTTTCCCTATTTCTGAAAAATTTATTGTGTATGCTTTATATTGATTCATTGTATGTTGAGTATATTTCATTTTTTATCAAGTATACATCAAAAAATATCAAAAAATATCAAAAAAATATCAAGATTGTGAGTGTTTATTTCACAACCATATTTGGTGAACTATTTGTCGCATGATAGATGATGAGATTGTATTTTTTAGCATAATATCTTAGGAGTAATTTTTGTAAAGTTGGTTCAGTTGATGGTGTAAACCAAGCATTATTTGAGGTTGCGATAACAAAAGGGGTATCAAGATTTTGATAAATCTTATCAGTTGTTGCTTCATAACAGACAGCATTTCTAAATTTGACATTTTTTATCGTAAATGTTGTAGGCTCGCTTGCTTTGGAATAATCACTTGCACCATCAAAAAAGGTATCGTTGATAAAATCTGTTAAAAATTTCGGTAATGGTATCTCTTCCCCAAATGGAACCAAAACTACTTTATTAGCTACTGTGTAAGTGCCATTTTCAAAAAGATAAGTGGAGTTGAGATATTCGTTTTTATTTTGGGAAATTGCCCCAGTTACAATCGAAATCTGTTTTGATTTTTCTTTTAAAATCTCTAAAATTTCCTCTTCAGTGTTCAGAGCCAAAGGGAAAGCAGTTTCTGGGAGTATCACTACATCATCCCCTTTTGCTATGGCATTATCTATGTTTTTTAGATTTATTGCAATCATCTCATTGACAAATCTCGTGTCCCATTTTCTATCTTGAGGGATATTATAAGATGGCATATTGATTTTCAAATTTGGCATCTTTAAGTTACTTTCATAGGTGTTGAAATAGGTATTGATAAGTGGCAGGTCTAGTTTGAACCAATTAAATCCAAAAGGTTCAAAAAAAGTAAGCAGATAGAGCATAACTATCCGTACAAACACTTTATCAACAATAGCTGTAAACCAGAAAAATACCCCATGAGCAACACCAAAAAAGAGGACAATAAAGGGGATAAGATAGACCAAATCGTAGTAAATAAAACTATATCCAATCCACCAAAACCATAAAAGTCCTGTAAAAAATCCAGCAAAAAAAAGTGATTTTTTATCAATTGTAACTAAAAGGTAGTAGGCGATGAGGACAAAAATTGTATTTATAAATTTAGCAGAAAATCCAAAGTATTCAAGATAAATAAACGATGACAATAAAAAAGCTACCATAAAGCCTTTTGTAATTTTATAACTTGTATAATCCGCGAGTTTAAATTTAGAAGAAAAAGGAATCATCATGGAACAATCTGGAAATTTATTGGGGTCATTATTGCCTCTTGTCGTATTATTTGGTATATTTTATTTTTTAATAATTCGTCCTCAGCAAAAAACACAAAAAGAGCACAATGCAATGCTTGAGTCTCTAGCTAAAGGGGACAAAATTGTAACAAGTGGTGGCTTAATAGTAGAAATTTCTAAAGTAGAAGAGGGATTTTTTAAAGTAAAACATAGTGACGGTGCAGAATCAAGACTTGTAAAAACATTTGTTACTAGCAAATGGGAAGACTAAAAGTTGAACCTTTTAAATTATAGATTAGTTATATTTACTTTAGTAGCTATATTTGGAATAGTTTTTTCTATTCCCTCTTTTATCCAAAGTAGCGAAGGGAAAAAAATAACTTTAGGGCTTGACCTTCAAGGTGGTATTTACATGCTACTTGGTGTTGAAACTGAAAAAGCGGTGGAGACAAAAATAAAATCAATCGCAGCGGCTGTGCAATATTATGCTGACCAAAATGATATTTTAATAGATGGTTTGACTATCAATCCTGATAATTTGAGTTTTATTGTTTTAGATGAAGCTGAAATAAAAAATATCGATACGATGTTAGCAACTATTCAAGGGTTGGAGATAACAAAAAAAGATACTTTAGAGTATAAATTATCTCTTACACCTTTAGAAAGAGATATCACAAAAGATTTAGCGGTTGCTCAAGCAGTCGAAACGATACGAAATCGACTTGACCAGTTTGGTTTAGCAGAACCAAGTGTCACAAGACAAGGGACAACAGATATCGTAGTTGAATTGCCTGGGATAAAAACAGAAGCAGAGGAGCAAAGAGCAAGAGAGCTTATCGCAAAACCTGCTAATCTTGAACTTATGTCAGTTGATGAAACACTAGCTGACCAAGCTTTAACTATGACTGAGGAAGAAGCAAAAGCAACTGGACACTTACTTTTAAGTGATGTTGCAAATCCAAGTCAAAAGTATATTGTAAAACAAATTCCTATTTTAACAGGTGCTGAACTTGTTGATGCAAGAGTTGCTTTTGATAGCCAAGGTGGTTCTCCAATTATCAATTTTGAACTGAGTGCTTTTGGTGGAAAAGTTTTTGGAGACTATACAGGTAAAAATGTTGGGACGAGACTAGCTGTTGTCCTTGATGGAAAAGTATTTTCTGCCCCTGTAATACGAGAGAGAATTGGTGGTGGAAGTGGACAAATCAGTGGTGGATTTAGTGTTGAGGAAGCTGGAAATGTAGCGATTGCTCTACGAAGTGGAGCTTTACCTGCACCTGTAATAGTTTTAGAAAAAAGAAGTGTAGGACCTAGTTTAGGTGCGGAAAGTATACAAGCTTCTTTAATTGCACTCATATCAGGATTTGTCGCAGTTGTAATGTTCATGATGGTTTATTATCGACGAGCAGGAACAATTGCTAATATAGCACTTGTTGTAAATATTTTTATTATTATCGCTGTAATGGCTATGTTTGGAGCAACTTTAACACTTCCAGGTATGGCAGGAATAGTTCTTACTGTTGGTATGGCAGTCGATGCAAATGTTATTATCAATGAAAGAATTCGTGATCTTTTAGCTCAAGGGATGAGTATTCCAAAAGCTATTGAACATGGATATAAAAATGCTATGAGTTCAATTTTAGATTCAAATATCACGACCCTTTTAGTGGCTGTAATCTTGTATGCTTATGGAACAGGTCCTATTAAAGGGTTTGCTGTGACTATCAGTATTGGTATTTTAGCTTCTATGATAACTGCAATTTTAGGAACACATGGTATTTATAATTCATTGATGAAAACAATAGCACAGCAAAATAATAAAAAGAAATGGTTTGGGGTAAATTAATGGAAGTATTTAATAGTAATAAAGTTTATCCGTTTATGCAAAAACGGTTCCAATTTATGGGATTATCTGCATTTCTTTTTATAGCATCGTTAGTATTAGTTTTTACAAAAGGTTTAAACTTTGGTATCGATTTTACAGGTGGAACACTTATCCAAGTACAGTATGAACAAAAAGCTCCTGTTGAAGAGATAAGAAATACACTTGCTAAAGGTGCGATCTTTCAAAAAGCAACAGTGACAAAATTTGGAAGTGAAAATGAAGTGGTTGTAAGAATTCCAACATCTTCAACTTCTATACAAAAAGATATCGGTGATGAATTAAGGGAAACTCTTAAATCAACTGGAAAGTTTGAAATCAGAAGAGTTGATATGGTTGGACCAAAAGTTGGTGATGCTCTTCAAGAAAAAGGGCTTATGGCACTTATTTTAGCTCTTTTAGTGATATTAATTTATGTGTCACTTCGATTTGAGTGGAGATTTGCTATTGCTTCTGTATTAGCACTTGTACATGATGTTACGATTACGATTGGTTTTATTGTACTTTTTGATGTGGATGTCAATCTTGATATTTTAGCAGCACTTCTCACACTCCTTGGATATTCTATCAATGATACAATTATCGTTTTTGATAGAATTAGAGAAGGGCTTACAAATTCAAAAGAAAATGAATTAGGAAAAATTATTGATGAATCGGTTTCAAATACTTTAAGTAGAACAACACTTACTTCATTAACAACATTTTTCGTTGTTTTAACACTCTTTTTATTTGGTGGAGAGATTATTTATGGATTTAGTTTTGCATTGTTAGTTGGGATTATTGTAGGAACTTATTCTTCTATCTTTATAGCATCGCCACTCTTGATGCAGTTTGGATTTAACATATCTGATTATAGAAATAAAGAAGCACAAAAAGAGAAAGATAAAAAAGAAAAAGAGAGAATGAGAGCTCAATTTGAGCAAGGAACTGTTTGATTTTTCAATAGTTTAGTTTATAAATAAGTAAGGAATAGATTGTAATGAGTAGCTATGAAGCAAAAAATATAGAAACAAAATGGCAAACATTTTGGCTTGATAATAAAACAAATGAACCACAAGATGAGTCTTGTGGATTACCAAAAAAATATATTTTAAGTATGTTTCCATATCCAAGTGGACGAATCCATATGGGACATGTGAGAAATTATTGTTTAGGGGATGCATTTGCAAGACATTTTAGAAAAAATGGATTTAATGTTCTCCATCCAATTGGTTGGGATAGTTTTGGAATGCCAGCTGAAAATGCAGCAATCAAACACAAACTCCATCCAAAAAAGTGGACTTATGAAAATATTGACTATATGCGAGATGAACTCAATCATTTAGGACTTAGTTTTTCTAAAACAAGAGAATTTGCAACGAGTGATGAACTCTATACAAAATGGGAACAAGAGTTTATTATCAAAATGTATGAATCTGGACTTATGTACCGAAAATCAACTACTGTAAATTGGTGTGACGATTGTCATACAGTTTTAGCTAATGAGCAAGTGGAAGAGGGTTGTTGTTGGAGATGTGATAATGAAGTTACTCAAAAAGAGATGCAAGGATATTATGTAGGTATTACACAATATGCAGATAAATTGCTTAATGACCTTGATACTTTAGAGGGAAAATGGCCATCGCAAGTCCTTACAATGCAAAGAAATTGGATAGGAAAAAGTACTGGACTAGAGTTTGAATTTGAATTAAGTTCTTCTTCAAAAGAGAAACTTGGTGGAAATTTTGAAAAGTATAAAGTATTTACAACAAGACCAGATACTATTTATGGAGTAACTTATTCAGCACTTGCACCTGAGCATGAAATCGTAAAATACTTAATCAAAAATAGATTACTTAGCGATGAAAAAATCGCTACTATTGAAGCGATGCAAAAATTAACGCAAAGGGATAGAGATACACAAGAGAAAGCTGGACTTGACCTTGAAATCACTGTAATACACCCTTTGACACTTGAGGAAGTGCCTGTTTGGGTTGCGAATTTTGTCCTTGCAAGTTATGGAAGTGGTGCAGTTATGGCTGTTCCTGCTCATGATGCAAGGGATTTTGAATTTGCAAAAAAATATGACCTTGATATCAAAATAGTTATCGATACAAAAGAGGGGATTATCAATCTTGAAGAGGCTTTTGTAGAAGAGGGTATTTTAGTTGATAGTGGTACTTTTACCGATATGGCAAATACAAAAGCAAAAGAGGAGATTATTAAATTTTTTGAAGCAAATGCTATCGGAAGTAAAAAAATAAATTTCAAATTAAGAGATTGGGGAGTGAGCAGACAAAGATATTGGGGTGCTCCAATCCCATTTATCCATTGTGAAGATTGTGGATTAGTTCCTGAAAAATTAGAAAATCTTCCAGTTGCACTTCCAAATGACGTAGAGATAACAGGTGAGGGAAATCCACTTGACAATCATCCCACTTGGAAACACTGTAAATGTCCAAAATGTGGAAAAGATGCTTTAAGGGAAACAGATACACTTGATACATTTGTACAGTCATCTTGGTACCATTTACGATATGCAACCAATCCTAAAAAATGGGAAACTTGTGGAATAGATAAAGAAAATAGTAACTATTGGATGGATGTAGATCAATATATCGGTGGGATTGAACATGCGATTTTGCATCTTTTATATGCTAGATTTTTTACAAAAGCATTAAACGAGCTTGGATATACAAATAGTAGTGAGCCATTTGCAAATCTTTTAACACAAGGGATGGTTTTAAAAGATGGAGCAAAAATGTCAAAATCTAAAGGAAATGTTGTAGACCCAGACCTTATTTTAAGTAAATATGGAGCTGATACTGCAAGATTATTTATCCTTTTTGCAGCTCCTCCTACAAAAGAGCTTGAATGGAATGACAGTGCAGTTGAGGGTGCTTTTAAATTTATTAGAAGATTTTTTGAAAGAAGTGGTGAACTTGATGGAACAGCATTTGATTTAAATAATATCAATCATAGTAGTTTAAATAGTGAAGAGAAACTTGCAAGAAGAAAAGTATATGAAGCGTTGCAAAAAGCTCATGAAGTTATGAATAAAACTTTTGCATTTAATACACTTATCGCATCCTCTATGGAAGCTTTAAATGCTTTAAATGTTCAGTCAAATAAAGATGTTTCACTTGAAGGGTATTATATTTTAACAAATATTTTAGAACCTATTATCCCTCATGCTTGTTGGGAAATAAGTGATAGACTCTTTGGAAGAGCGAATTTTTCACAAACAATCGAAATGAAACAAGAAGTTTTTGAACTTGATAGCATTACTTTGGCAGTCACTATTAATGGTAAAAAAAGAGGCGATATCGAGATGAAACCAAATTTGAGTAGCACTGAAGTTTTAGAATTTGTCAAAAATAGTGAATTAGCAAAGAAATGGATTGATGGGAAAGAGATAATCAAAGAGATTGTCGTTCCAAATAAACTTGTCAATATAGTTATAAAAGGATAGTTTTGAAAAATAAATTTTTTACATCGTTTTTTGTACTATTGATCCTTCTCTTTTCTGGATGTGGGTATAAACCTACATCCATAGTTGCAAAAAAAACTATAGGTGAAAAAATATATGTTGATGTGAAAATTGACATTCAAAATCTCAATAATAGTATATTAATTAAAGATGCTTTGATTAATATGTTAAGCAGTAAACTTGATACCACAATTGTGCATGAAAGAGCAATCGCTAATACTACAATATATGGAGAACTTAAAAGTGTTTCTGAAACAGCCTTAGAATCTGATCTTGCTGGATATTCGAAAGCATATCGAGAAAATGTAACCATTTATATTTCGTATGTTGGATTAGATAAAAAGGCTAGAAATTTTACTGTTTCGAGCTATTATGATTTTGTTGTTTCGGATGATTCTGTTGTAACTCAGTCAAAAAAAGAAGAGGCTATCAAGTTAGCAATTAATAAAGCTTTATCTGATGCATTTTCAAAAATGGCGATTAGCGCACTGTAAATAAGCGATGATTGAAACAAAGATAAATGATAGTTTTTTAGATTTTCTAAATCAAAAAACACTTTTTTATATAAAAATAGAATATGACACTATAAAAAGATCTTGGGCAATATTAAAAAATCATATAAAACTTCCTTATGTTATCCATATCGTTGGAACAAATGGTAAAGGGACAACCGGAAGATTTATAGCAACTTTCCTTAGACAACAAAACAAACAAGTTCTCCATTATACTTCGCCACATATTCTAAAGTTTAATGAAAGAATATGGATAAATGGAAAAAATGCTACAGAAGAACAACTTGAAAATGCCCACCAACAAATCATAAAAATTTTACCAAATAATCTTCTTTTTAAATTAACTTATTTCGAGTATACAACACTTTTAGCACTTTTTTTAAGTTCAGGATTTGATTTTATAGTTCTTGAAGCTGGACTTGGTGGGGAGTTTGATGCTACAAATGTAGTGGAAAATAACCTTACGGTTGTTCCTTCTATTGGACTTGATCACAAAGAGTTTTTAGGGGAAACAATAGTAGAGATTGCTTCAACAAAATTACGAAGTTGTGATAAGTGCTATATTTTTGGAGATGATTTTCCAAAAGAGGTTATCGGTCTAAAAAAAACAATTCTAAAAAATAAAGTTGAAATTCCATACTTAAAAGATGTAAATTTTAATTTTCCAAAACATCTACCAACTTATATTATTAAAAATGCAACATTGGCATTAAGTGTTATGCAATATCTTGGATTGTATAAAGATGATTTTTTTTTAGAAGTGCTTGAAGGTCGTTGCCAAAAGATAAAAGAGAATATCACTATTGATGTTGGGCATAATCCATTAGCCGCAAATGTTATACTTGAAGAATTTAAAAATAAAAAAATAACTCTTATCTACAATAGTTATAAAGATAAAGATTTCAAAGAGATTTTAACAATACTCAAACCAATTATAAAAGAAGTTTTGGTGATACAATGTGATGATCAAAGAATGATAGATAAAAATATTTTGCTCAATACTTTTAAGGAATTATCATTAAAAGCAGATATTTTTAAATTTGAAACGATGAAAAAAGAGGAAGAATACCTAGTTTTTGGCTCTTTTAAAGTAGTGGAAAAATTTCTTTCAAATTTTTGATATCTTTTTGGTTACATTAAGAGACATTTAAGCATCAACCCATTATAATTCCCGTCCTTAAACAGACAGACCAATTGGTTTGGAAAGCTTAAGAAAATGTTCTATACACATAATTAATGTTAATGGTTTTGTAAATAATCTTTACAAACTAAATAAGAAAAAACT
>CAMCYD010000041.1 GCA_945883785.1 Helicobacter pylori PMSS1 | reverse complement strand
ACCCCCCCCCCCCCCCCCCCGAATTTGGGGCACCAGCCCCAAATATCGGACTCAATACAGCTAACGACAGAAGACACACTTTTCCTAAATTTTTCATTTTCAACCCCTTCTTTTTTATAATAATCATAATCTAAAATTAACTTTGAATTGTTTCAAAAGATTTATAAAGTATCGCTTAAATTGAACTTAATATTTGTAATTATTTTGTAGCTTGTGTAAAAATATAGGTTTTGGAGCCACTTGCAAATTCAAAGATTTTGAGTATGAATAGTAGCAATTATAGCTATCACAAAGCAAACTAAAACATAGAAACTGTCATTGCGAGGCACGAAGCAATCCACGAAGCCGACTATGGATTGCTTCGTTCCTCGCAATGACATACAATATAAGCTTTAGTTTGCTTTTTGATGACAATATTAGATTTTCACTTTCTCGTTCCCACTTTCCAAGTGGGAATGCATATCTCTAATCTTTACCACATTTTTTCAACTTTTTTGGTTTTTAGTGTTATTTGTATGCATTCCCACTCGGGAGAGTGGGAATGAGGAAATTTCACCATGAAATAAAGTATCCAAGGTTAGATTCAGATTGATATGTTTATTTAATATCTTGACTATTGTCAATTAAATATACAATCTTATTGAATACAATTTCGCATTTTATAAAAGGAGAATTAAAATGTTTTTTGCAGATTCGCTTGAATTGCTTTCGTTTCATTGGATGGCATACACGATATATTCATTGTTGATTATTTCGATTATTGCTTGGTTTGGGTATAACTTAACCAAAAAAGAGAAAGCCAAACCAATAGTTCGTATTCCATTTTATGGTTTTATCGGATTTTTGGTTGTGGCAGGTGTGGGGCATCATATATTTACCTACAACACGGTTCCTTGGGTAGCACAAGATATTAATCGTCATCAGGCTACACCAGATCAGACTTTTAATATTACAGTTAAAAGTCATCAGTTTATGTTACCACAAGAAAAAATGGTCATAGAGTGTGGACAACAAGTGATGTTTGATGTTGTAAGTGAGGATTTGGTTTATGGCTTTGGATTATTTAGACAGGATAATTCTATGGTTATGCAAATGCAAGTCAATCCAGGAAGTAAAAATGATATTTTGTGGACATTTAATAAAAATGGTATTTACAACCTTGTATCTACTGAATATTCTGGTCCAAAAGGAAATGATATGTTTGTAAAAGATGCTGTAGAAGTAAGAGGTTGCGATGAAAAAGTAGCAATGACGGGAGGTGTTAAATGAGTTTTATGAGTGATTTGGTACATAGTGCCGATAATAAATTTGATCATAATAGCTTAAATGCTTTACAAAAAGTGACTCTTCGTGCCGTTGTGATGGCATTTTTATTTTATGGTTTGGCTGCGATTGAAGGGATGATAATGAGAGCTGCTGCTGTAGTTCCTAGCATTTCACCAGTAAATAGTTCGCCTGAACATTATTTTTCAATAATGACAGTACACCCAATAGTTGGAATCTTTGGTTCAACTTATCAGCTTGTTTTTGCAGCTTTTATGTTTTTAGTTCCATTTTTAACCAAAAAACCACTCTATAGTGTCAAACTAGCGAACTGGGTTTGGCTTTTGATTACAATAGGAACGGCAACTTCTTGGATAGCTGCTTTTGTTTGGAATTATGCTCCACTTTACACTCTTTATTGGCCACTTCCAGCTGATACGGTGCAGTTTAAAACAATCGGTGGAATAGTATTTATAGTTGGTATTGCACTTATAATGCTTGGAACTTTTGGGTTTATTTACAATATTTATGCCACTATTTTTGCAAAAGTTGGTGTTCATCAAAATAAAACAATGAAAGAACTTTTGATTTCTGGATTTGGAATAGATGGGATGTTAAACCTTTGGTACAAACTAACAGGTAGACAACCTTATACAAAAGAACCAGCATTGTCACTCCCCGTGGTAGCTATTTTTAGAGGTACAGTTGATACCTTTTTAGATGCTTTGATTATTCTAGGTGCTGGTGTTTTGGTACTTGTGTATCTTTTTGCTGATTTGGGTGGTATGAGTCTTGATGTAAAATCTATCGATGCTTTACTTTACAAAAACTGGTTTTGGTGGGGACTTGACTTGGTTGCTGATGGGCTTGTGCTTATTTATGTAGCTGGGTCTTGGTATTTACTCGCTACTCTTATTACTGGCGAAAAACTATTTATGGAAAATGTAGCGAGAGCTGCTTTGATGCTTGAGCTTTTGGTTTCTTGGATGGTTTGGTCACACCACTTATTGGCTGACCAAGGACAACCTGAAATGATGAAATTGGTTTCTGGTGAGATGGTTACTGCATTTGAGCTACTTACTCAAGGACTTGCCTTATTTATCACTCTTGTAACTCTTTGGAAAGCAAGACCACTTAAAATGACCAATGAACTTAAATATCTTCTTGGTGGACTTATAGGTTTTGGTTTGGCGGTTCCAGCTGGTATTATTCAAGCTGATATGGCTATGAATAGAGTGCTTCATAATACTCAGTGGATTATAGGGGCTCATGTTCATATTGCTATCATTGTTGGACTTTATATGACGCTTTATTCAGCGGTGTATGTTCTTTGGCCTCATGTTACAAACAATGCCAAACTTTGGAGTCAAAAACTAGCGAATGCTCACTTTTGGTTACACTTAATCGGTGGTATTGGAATGGGTGCATTTATGGGAATGGCAGGACTTGAAGGGATGCTTAGACGACATATGTATTTTGGCGGAGAGTTTGATACTTATATGATTCTTTCTGGAATATTTGGTGCAATGCTTCTTTTGGCTTGGCTGATATTTTTATTCAATATCATTATGTCAGTGGGTCTCAAAGGTTTGATTGGTATTTTCTTACCTTCAAAAGACAAAACAGCGAGTTACGGAATATAGTATGTTGATAGATTTAAAGCAAGTTGCAAATGAGATAAAAACCATAGGACTTTATGATTTGATTTTGCAAGATTGTCAAAAAATATTAAACAAACCTATACTTGAAGAGGAGGAGATTTTTTCTCTTCTTCAAACTGAACCAAAAATATTGGAAAATTATAAACAAACAAATGTTGAAAATAATATTTCTAATATCCATTTTGAAAATATTGTTTTAGACAAATTATCATTGGATACTTTATCTAAAGCCAAACAAATCAATCAAAATCTTGATATTTTACGAGATATTGAAAAATATACACTGAGTTTTGAAGAGAGCCCTACTTTGGTTTTTATCTTTTCAATTGAATTTTTTGTACTTTTTTCGGTTCAGTATTTTATAGTTTTACTTGGGCTTAAAGAGTGGCAAATCGAAATTTATGGTGCTTTTTTGACTTCTGTACTTTTTGCTTGGATCTATGCAAAAAAACAACAGAAAAAATATGAGCTCTATAGTAAAGAATTTGATTTGCTTTATGATGAAACAAAAAAATTGATTGTTAAGTACCACCAACTAATTAATTAGTTGGTGGTACTTATACCATTTAAAAAAGACAGTAATATGTTAAATTTGGTCATTGCGAGGAACGAAGCAATCCATAAGTCGGCTTCTTGGACTGCTTCGTGCCTCGCAGTGACTGAAATTGAAATACTACTTTTTATTTGATTTGGTATTACTTTCTCATCCAAGCTTTAAATGGCTGAAGTGAATCAATAAACTCTGCTACATTAGTAGCATCTTCTTCTGTAATGTTCAATTTTGGCATGGCATTTGCACTGTATCCGAATCGTTTGTATTCTTTTACTGGGCTCTGCACATAAGCTTTAATATCCTCTTTTTTTCTAGCGTACGAGACTAAATTAAAATCCTTTCCCATTCCACCACTCATATTTACACTATGACAATTTGCACAATTTGCTTCATACACTGTTTTTCCATCTTTGACACTTCCTTCTAAACACAAGACACACATTGATAAACTTATAATCATTTTTGCTGGCATATTTTTCTCCATATTTTTTTCGGATAGTATCAAGATTATTTTTTATCCAATATGACTTCTATCAAGCTTTTTTTATTTTAGAGACCACTACATAATGATGCTTTTGCCAAAATTCTTCGTTGAAATTGAACGAAATCTTTTATTGTGCAGTGGGCTCTTTTATTTTTAAAGTTATTGTTTTAAAAACTATAAACTTATTTGCTGTTTTATTATTTTGTAGTTCTAATTTCTCTTTTGCTTTTGGATTTACCACAAAAAAACCAAATTGAGCTTCTATCTTGTCACCTCGTTTTAGTTTTTCATCAAAATAAAAACTTTTATGTTCATCTGCTTTTAACATCGTATCACTCAAAACTTTTGTAGCATCCCAAGGCATAGTTGGTTTATTTTCATCATCTCCCAAAACTCTAGCAAAAACAGTTGGTTTAAGTTTTTTACTATTTATTTGGATATCTAACACAGCCATTCTGAGTGGTTGCAATAAAAATGGATGAGGGGAATTATTGTGGAGTAAAACCTCAAAGCCTTTTTTTGTTTGGACGATCTCCATTTTGAGATATTTACCGAGCATTTGAGGGGCGTTATGTACTCCAGCAAAACCGTGAAAAGCATGTGTTTTAGTAATTTTTATAGAAGTTGAACTCCCCTTTATTTGGGGCATATGACAAGTTATACAATTATTACCATTTTTAGAAATCTCTGCATCGTCTATTCTACAAGCATCTATTCCCTTTTTATTTGTTTTGTGAGAATGACAACCCATACACATTTGCCCATCATAATAATTTTGATTTGAATAATCAATCGTATGGTATGGAGAGCCGCTATTTTTACTAAAAAGTCCCATAAAGCTATCGTCTTTTTTGAACTCTTTTATAGTTCCTTTTTGAGATATATCAGCTGAATAAAAATACTTTTTTTTTGTAGTTCTTTTATTTTCATTTTGCTCTGTATGTTTGGAAATATCACTAATTTGATGGCAAGAAAGACAAGAAATGCTTGCTTCATTTTGGCTACTGGAATGACACTCTTTGCAAGTGTAATTATTCGCCTTTTTATCAGGATGGGTGTCCCAAACTACTTTATGAATTTCATCATCGTGTTTTGAAGATTTTGAATGAATTGAACTTTTAAATTCATTGTAAATATTTGGATGACAACTTTTACAAACTTGGTCTTCATTTGAAGCAAATAGATGCAAACTCGCTAAAAATATCAAAATTAATTTCATACCAACCCCTTTATTTTTTAATTCGCAAGAGTGTATCTGCAAATTTTACAGCCCAAGCGATAAATAAAAGTATCCAAAGCGTAAAAGAGAGATGCACCAATCCTATCCAGACTTTATTCTCTACGATATAAAATATTGACCCCAATATTCTCATGAGAACAATCACTTGAGTGATCAAAAATAGACTCAAAGTATATTTGTCTGTACCTACTTTTTGATTTGAATGCCCCAATATGACCCTTGTACCAAACCCAATAAGTAAAGTAAAAACAAATCCAAGTGTCAAAATATGCAAACTAAGCTTGAGGGTATATACTTCAAAAAAAGACTCAATTCCCAAAGCGAAAATACCTATTGGTAGCCAAGACAAACCAACTGCTAATATCCATAAAATTGGTGGTGATTTTTTGTAAATATCGAGTTTTGACAAGAAAAGAACAAGCCCTACACATAAAAATATACTTATTCCAAAAAGGATTATTGTATTTGTTTGAAATAGTGCTACAAGCCAAAATAGCGGTACTAAAAGAGGTAAAACCCAAAGAGGTTTTTCTACAAAAGCTTGACCAAAATAGCTTGAAAAAAAAGCGGGTATCATTCTGCTAGTGACTACAAAAACCAAAGGGAAAACAAAAAACCATAGGGAATTAAGAGTAAGCTCGGTTTCAAACAAAAGATGAGAAAACAAAACAAAAGAAGCCACAAAAATAAGTATAGTTAACCATAAACTTTCTGGTTGTTTTTTGTCGACTGCTTTCAAAATCGTTTTCACAAAAACCACTCCACATAACAGTAAAGCAATGGCTACAAAGAGCATCCCAGCAAATGTATTAAGAACAAAAGCACTGAATAATCCTATCTCAAACAACCCCCAAATTGTTATATATTCCCTTCTCTCTATTGGGATACTTTTTGTATATCGTGGTATGACAGTGAGTAAAAACCCCAAAAAAGCATTTGCAAACACTCCATAAGTGATTCCAAATCCGTGGATAAGTGTGAAGTTTATATCAAGAGTGGGCGAAATCATCGCCACCATTGACAAAGTCATAATACAAATCGCCCAAAATATAGTCGAAATAAAAAATAACTGATGAGGCTGATCGCTAAATCGTTCCCACCAAGTTTTTTGCTTAAGTTCTGTCCATTGAAACATAAAAGTCCTTATTTTAATTGGTTAAATGCTTCTTTTATAGTGGTGAATGTATCACTATAAATATAAAGCATCACTGCGGCATTGAGTTTAGCTAATTTGATTAACTCTTCACTTGGATTTTCTATCATTTCAAGCGATTCTTTAAGAGTAATTTTATCCCAAGATTTTTGATAATTTACCCCAAAATCCGCTGGCTCTATAGTAATCTCTTCAATGTTTTCATTTTTTGAAATCCAAATTTTACATTTTCCAAATATTTCCAGTCCACCTTCGTTTCCTTTGATAACTGCAAAATTTTTATATCTGGTTTTATAAATATTTAAATACTTATCCACGAAGGGTTTGTGAAAAGCTCCCAAAATACCAACACTACTTTGTGCGAAACCAGTGAGTTTTTCTATGCTATTGAGTGAAGTTCGTATTTGTAGATTTTCTCTGATGTTGTTGAGTCGTGATAATTTCGGAAAAATCTCACTTCTTGAAAAACAAAAAATATTTTCATCCAAATGTGTATTTTCACAAATTTCCTTCACTGTAATACCACCTTTTGCATGGTTTAAATCATCTCCCATTAAAACCAAATTTATTCCAAATGGCTTCAAATAAGGGGCTACGAGGGTAAATAAATAAGGATTGTCATTTTTGCCATCATAAGGATAGCCTAACTCTATAGAAGCTGGGATCTCACATTTTTTGCAGTGTGTATCAAAAGCCTCTACTGCCCCTATAAATTCTTCCGAGGTTTCCCCTTTTACTCTCCAGCCTAATAAAAATGCTCCAATCTCTTCATTTGAGACTTTGCCAGACAAAATCAACTCCATAGCTTCTTTTGCTTCTTCTTTTGTAAGGTCTCGATTGTGTTTTGGACCTATTCCAACTGCTTTTATATATTTTAGAAATGACATTATTTTTACCTTTTGTTTCAAATGAGTTGATGTTGATTTTATACTAAAAATAGTTTGTATCTTTTGACTTTTATCAATTTAAGAATGACTCTGCTGAAGGCACTTGCGACCAAAGTTTTTTTGTTTGAAATCGTAAAGCTTCAGAAAAATCATCTTCTAAAAATTTACAAAACTCAAATTCGTTAAAATGCCTTATGAGTAAGTCCATCTCATCACCAACCTCAAGTTTCGCATCTTTTTTGGATTCAATTTTTCCTAAGAACCACAAAGCTAAGAAATTTGCAGATAAATGATTGAGTATATATTGTGAAAATTCTTCAAAATCATCATAGATACTATTTTCAAACTCATCTATAATGACATT
This sequence comes from Helicobacter pylori PMSS1, assembly GCA_945883785.1. GTDB lineage: Bacteria > Campylobacterota > Campylobacteria > Campylobacterales > Arcobacteraceae > CAIJNA01. The sequence goes on along the minus strand of CAMCYD010000041.1, from coordinate 10,597 downwards.
GATTATTTCTTTGAGATGAGGCAACGGTATACCTTTAAATATTTGTTTTGCAACTTGTTTTCCAAAACTGTATTCACCACCTAAATATAATCGTGCAATTTTTTGAGTGTAGCTATATTCAGAAGTACGCAATCCTACAAGCCCAATATCACTATGTTGATGTTTGGCACAACCTTTCATACAGCCAGAAAAGCCTACAACTAATTTATATTTTTCAATTCTTTCTAGCGGTAAAAATTCAGTTTCATCTTTGATGTTCCAATAAGAGTATGGACAAAATTCACTTCCAGCACAGGCTAAAACAGTTGTATTTTTGATATTGCTTGATAAGGAAATTTTGGTATCTTTTAATCCAAAGATATAAAATTGCTGATCAATACCAATTCTTACTTCATAATTATTTTGAATGGAGAGAGTGGCAATATTGAGTAGCTCATCTGCTGTAATTTTTGCAAAATTTGTACGATAACAATAGGAATAATCGCCATTTTTAAGCTCCTCAAAGTCTTTGAAATTAGTTTTTTCCAGACAAAGAGTTCCTTTTGGTGGTAAGTTATTTTTGTATTCATCTTCAATATGTGACTTAAATTTTTCAATACCAATTTTTTCAAGAAGATGAAATAGTCTTGTTCTGTTTCTATATTGTCGAAGACCATATTTATGAAATGCAATAACAAAAGCTTTGAAAAATTCTACAACTTCCTCTTTTCTTAAAAAGATATTCGCATCTTGTGCTAACTCACTATTTTTACCACCCATATAAACATTAAAGCCATACACATTTTCTTTTTTAGCTAAAGCAAAATATAAATCACTCGCAAAAAATGAACCACCATTTGCAAATGAACCTGAAATAGCCGTTGATATTCTTCTTGGAAGCATTCCTACATATTCGGGTACTTTTAAAATAAACTCTTGCATTTGTTGTATATACGGATAAACTTCTATGATATTGTATTTCCCACAACCGTCAAATACATCAGTCGCAATATTCCTAATATTATCTCCAAATGTTTGCCAAGAATTTATCCCTAAAGCATCTATTTTTTGAAATATCCCCATAATATTATCTTCATCTAATCCATGAAGTTGTATACCAGCTCGTGCTGTTAAGAGTATGGATGCATTATGCTGTATAGCGATTTTTGCAATATCGAGAAGATTTTGATTTGATATCCTTCCTGCTGGAAATCGTAGTCTTATCATAAATTCATCGTCACTCAGTGCATTATTATAAATACCAAAATTTTGAAGATAAAAGCGGTCTCTATCGCCCAAAGAGTCAAGTGATAATGTATCTATCTCTTTGTAATATTCCATGGGTCGTAGATTTAATTTTTGTTTTTCTATGCTATTGAGTTCTGTAAAGGCAGATGCTCCATCCATATTTGACGGTTGAATTGTAGGGTTATTCATAAAAATCCTCTTCAGTGAAATGGTTTCCTATTTTATCTTTTTATTATTTTCTTTTATTGACATATGTCAAAGAGAAAAATTCCAAATTTTGACTAAAGTCAACATAAACTTTTGGGCATTAGCCTAATATTTCGCAGAAGGAATGTAATATGTTAGTAGATAGTTTTAATAGAAAAGTGGATTATTTAAGAGTTTCGGTTACTGAAAGATGCAATTTCAGATGTCAGTATTGTATGCCAGAAAAACCTTTTGAATGGACTCCAAAAGAAAAAATTCTCTCTTATGAAGAGATGTTTAAGTTTATAAAAATCTCTATTGATAATGGTGTCAAAAAAATACGCCTTACAGGTGGCGAACCACTTGTTCGTGAGGATTTGGACAAACTTATCAAGATGATTTATGATTACAATATAGATATAGACTTGGCACTTACCACAAATGGTTTTTTACTGAAAAGCCAGATAGAAAAACTTAAAAATGCAGGGTTAAAAAGGATAAATATTTCTATAGATTCTCTCTCAAAAGAGACATTTTGGTATCTTGCAAAAAAAGATGCACTTGAAGCAGTACAAGAGGGAATCGAATCAGCTATAGCAGCTGGTATGACTGTAAAACTGAACACTGTAGTGATGAAAGATATCAATGATGTAGAGGTAGTTGCATTGTATGAGTATGCAAAAGCGAGAGATGTTCAGATACGGTTTATAGAATATATGAAAAATGAAAATGCACTTGATACTCTTAAAACTGTTCCAAGCAAAGAGATATTGGCAAGAATTGAGAAAAAATATCGTATTGAAGAGCTTCCATCCAAAGACAATTCTGTTGCAAAACTTTTTAAAGATGAGGATGGTTTTGTGTTTGGTATTATTGAACCATATGACGATAGTTTTTGTAAAAGTTGTAACCGAATACGGTTGAGTGCCGAGGGAGATTTAATTCCTTGTTTGTATTTTGAAGATTCTTTGAATATCAAAAGTGCCATGCAATCAGACGAAAAGCTAGAAGAGGTTTTAAAAACTGTTATCAAAAATAAGCCAGAAAAAAATAAGTGGTCTTATGCTACTGATGCAAATGCAGATGTAAATTTAGGGGCTGAAAACGAAATATCAAGCAGGGCATTTTACTTTACAGGTGGGTAACAAATACCTACCGTTCATTGATTTCTAAAATAGTGTATGCTACAGCACTATTACTTCGTCAGAATTTACCGCAAATCTGCGAATTTCTGCCTTGTATAGTCGTCCCAAAGCAAACTATGGTTTTATGCTCCAGTCATTGCGAGGAACGAAGCAATCCAAAAGTCGGCTTCTTGGATTGCTTCGTTCCTCGCAATGACATATAATATAAGCTTTAGCTTGCTTTATGATGACAATACTGGCACTTCATCTTAAACTCTTTTTTGTAGAGGTTCATTAGCTGGAAACACTTACTGGATAAAATGTCATTGCTTAAATTGTTGATATGTATCAACGAATTGGTTCTTTTGATTTGATACGATTTCATAACACCAAATACAATAATAAATACAATAGGACACATGGGACACATTTGTTATTTTATTTGGTATAAATTTAATTCAAGGACAAAAAAATGATTCCACACAATGCAGTACAAATAGAGGTGATGGGTGCAACGGTACCTTTCTATACATATGAAGAAGAAGGTGTAATTGTGTATCAATTTGATAGTAGCAAATCAGGTCATCCAGAACCTATGATAAACGCAATGGCAGGGTTGCAAACTATCAAAAAAAACGAAAAATTAGTGATGATAAATAGCAAAGCACCAATGGGATTATTTCCTAAAATCGAAACAGATTTCAATTTTGAAGTACAAAATTTAGAAGACGGGATGGTGAAAGTTACTTTTACTATAAGAGGCGAAGGTGATGCTTCTACTGATTTTACAAATACAGGTTGTGCTGGTGGTGGCTGTTCAAACTAATGGCTATTTCACAAGATTTCGCACCGCCATTTAAACTCATAGCACCTTATTTTATTATTGGTGTTTCGTTTTTTGTGATAAGTGTTGCTCTATTATTTGGATTTGATATTTCAAATATGACAAGTATGAATAGCAGTACTTTATCGTGGGTGCATATCTTTTTGTTAGGGTTTGTGATGATGGTCATTTTTGGTGCAATGGCTCAATTAGTCCCTGTTGTATTAGAAGTTGGGCACTTTGCTGTTGACTTATATTATGTTATTTATCCTCTTTTACTTATAGGTACGATACTTATGGGTTACGGTTTTTTAGCGAGTCCAGCTCTTTTGCCTTATGGGGGAATTGTTGTTCTGATTTCATTATTGATTTTTGTTTTAGAAACATTTTTAACCATAAAAAAAGTAAAGAAATTAAATCTTGTGATGATTAGTGTATTTGTTGCAAATACATTTTTATTCTTAGGATTGATTTTTGGGATAGTGATGGCATTGGGTTATGCAGGTACTATAGATGTGGATATCGTTAACTTACTCAAAGCTCATATTTTTTTGGTACTCGCTGGGTATGTTGGCATTACTATTATGGGGATGAGTTTGATACTTTTGCCAATGTTTTGGCTATCACATAGTTTTTCTTGGAAACCTGTAAAATTAGCACTTGGAATAATAAGTAGTTCTGTGATATTGGTTATGTTTTCATCGCTATTCAAAAATCACATACTAGAATACACGGGATATATTTTAACACTTGTAGCACTTGGATTGTATTTTTATCAAATTTTTCTTATTTATAAAGCAAGAGTTAGGCTTGAAAACGATATTTATTTTCGTTCACTTCTTTTTTCTTATGGGAGTTTAGTGAGTGTTGTAATTATGGGTGCGATATATCTTATGCGACCTACTAGTTCGTTATTGTTAACAATAGGTTGGACATTGTTTTTGGGATATATCACTTTTATTATCAATGGGCATCTTTATAAAATCGTCCCATTTTTAGTATGGTACGAAAGATTTTCACCCTATATAGGGAAACGAAAAGTACCAATGTTAGCTGATATGGTACCTGTAAAAAGTGCTAAGTTTCAGTTTGTATTGAGTGCTGTTGGAGTTGTTGTTGGTGCTTTTGGGATATTGTTTACATCAAATGATATTTTTAAGGCAGGGGTTAGTTTTTTATGTGTAGGTAGTATCTTTATGATAAAAGATTTGATCTATATGATACATTTTAAAGGATAAATTATGGTAACAAAAGAAGAAATATTTAAAGCAGTATCGACTGTAAATGACCCAGAAGTTGGATTTAATCTTGTAGAGATGGGGCTTATTTATGATGCAATTTGTGATGAAAAAGGGGATGTGAGAGTTATTATGACACTTAGTACAAAAGCTTGTCCGCTTCATCAAATGATAGTGCAATGGGTTGAAGAAGCAGTTTTGAGAGAACTTCCAACTGTTCAAAATGTTGAAGTTGAAGTTGTATGGGAACCTGCTTGGAATATCTCTATGGCAACAGAGGAAGTGAAGAAAAAACTTAGTGGATTTTAGTTTACGGTAGCCTGATATTTTTTTAAGCAGTTTATAGAGCCACTTGCAAATTCAAAGATTTTGAGTATGAATAGTAGCAATTATTAGATTTTCGCTTTAAAAATCACTTTTTGCTCCATGCAAATGGTTATTTTTAAAGTAAAAAAATGATGATTGAAACTGTTTATAATCATTTGTTTGAATTTGTAAGTGACTCTATAGTATTATCAAAATACAAAAGTGATGCAAACTACAAAAAGAAGGAAATTTATGCCAAACTTAACTCATTTAGATGAAAACAATAGACCGAAAATGGTAGATGTTTCAACAAAAGAAAATAGCACAAGAGTAGCGGTCGCAAGTGGAAAAATATCGATGAGTGCTGAAGCCTTTCAAAATGTAGTTTCAAACAACAACAAAAAAGGACCAGTGCTTCAAACAGCAGTGATTGCTGCCATTATGGGAACCAAAAAAACTCCTGATCTTATCCCTATGTGCCATCCTTTACTTTTAAGTGGCATCAATTGTGAGGTGGAACAATTAGATGAGCTTCCTGGATTTAAACTGACTGTTACAACAAAACTTGTAGGGCAAACAGGTGTAGAGATGGAAGCACTCACTGGTGTATCTATAGGACTTTTGACTATTTATGATATGGTAAAAGCGATAGACAAAGGGATGATTATTAGTGAGATACAACTTGAACACAAAAGTGGTGGAAAAAGTGGAAATTTCGAGAGAGTAGGAGAGTTATAATGGTAACAGTAGAGTTTTTAGGACCAATAAATAAAGCACCAATTACCTTGGATATAGAAAATCTAAGTGAACTCAGTGGGATTCTGAAACAAGATGAGAGCCTGCATAGTTGGCTAGACAATAGTGCTGTTGCTATTAATGACACTATAGTAAAAGATACAAATAGAACCCTAAAAGATGGAGACAAAATATCTCTTCTTCCCCCAGTATGTGGTGGTTGAAATGCAATATTTAGAGCTGTATGATGGTAGTTTGGAAGTTGAAAAAATAACAAATAGATGGTATAACGATTTCAGGCTTTCTAACTATGGAGCCATAATTACTTTTGTAGGAGTTGTTCGAGATGAAGATGGTATCGAGGGATTAAGTTTTGATATTTATGAACCTATTTTAAACTCTTGGTTTGATTCTTGGCAAGAAAAAGCAAAAAAGCAAAATGCTATAGTTTTGATGGCTCATAGTCGCAACGATGTTTTAAATCATACAAGTTCTTATATAGCAGCTGTTTGTAGTCCAAAAAGAAGAGTTGCATTGGAACTTATCGATGAATTTGTAGAAGACTTTAAAGCCTCAGCTCCAATTTGGAAATATGATATAAAAAATGGGGCGAGAATGTATGCACTTGAAAGAAGCACAGCTATTGATGGAGCTGGGATTCTTTCTCAACTTCGCCCATAAAACCAGGCATCCCACAGTTAATGCCAAATCAAAATGTTATACCAAATAAAACAATAATACCATTTAAAATAGATAGTAAACGGGAGTTTGTAAAATGAGATTGCTATTGCATATAATATTATTCCAAAGAACCTACAAAACTAGCAAATGCGGTTTTGCGTAGCAAAAAGTTTCCTCGAAAATTGGAAATCAATATTTGTGGCAAATGCAGAGATAGCAATGGAGCCAGCAAAAGCAGTCAAAGAGTATAAAGAGCCACTTGCAAATTCAAAGATTTTGAGTATGAATAGTAGCAATTATTAGATTTTCACTTTAAAAATCACTTTTTGCTCCTTCGCAAATGGTTATTTTTAAAGTGAAAAGATGATGATTGAAACTGTTTATAATCATTTGTTTGAATTTGCAAGTGACTCTAAAGATAAAATAATTGAACTGGAAGCTTCAAGCGATAACTATGCCAAAGTTGTTGGGAAACTTACAGTTGAAAATGAGTGGCTTTCGGGAAAGCTCGTACGCTCGGACTTATATGATAAAAAAGAGCTCATAGAATCCGAGCTAAAAACAATTTCAGTAAAAAGACAATGTGAACTTATAGGTCTTGGTAGAAGTAGTTTGTACTATGAACCTGTGGTTAATGTTACTAAATCACAATCTTTGCAAGTACTGCTAGATACATAATTTGATTTAGTATTATGAACTACTAGGCAATTCTAAAAAAAACTTCGCACCATTTTCAGTATTTCTTACATAAATTTTGCCGTTAAAACTTTCTGTAATAATTCTATAGCTCATATGTAAACCTAGTCCTGTTCCCTGCGATTGATGTTTTGTTGTAAAATACGGATCAAAAATTTTACTAACAACATTCGCTGGGATTCCACCACCATTGTCTTCAATTGTTATAAAATATCCATCTTGTTCAACAATCAATTCTAGCTTTACCCATGGTTTAGGTATATGCTTTTCTTTGATAACATCTTTTGCATTATTTAAAATATTGATAATTACCTGTGATATTTCACTTTCAACACCTGTTATCATAGTATTTTTACTGTAGTCTACATTTCCATACACTTGTATGTGAAAATCTTTCATTGACGCATCTACGATTTGTAATGATCTTTCAAGCATTTTTTCCAATGAAAATGCTCTTGATTCGTTGCCTGTTTTCAGAAAATTTCTAAAAGTATCAATGGTTTGAGAAAGATAGTTTGCTTTATTGATAATATTGTCCATCTTATTATGAACTTCAGCAGAATCAATAATTCCAATTTCGTCACTTATTTTTAATGCTGATGCTAAGCTTGTAATTGCACTGAGCGGTTGTCTCCATTGATGTGCTATATTTCCTATCATCTCACCCATTGAGGCATTTTTTGATTGTTCCAAAAGTTGAAATTCATTTTTTCTGTTTTTTTCCACTTCAGCATGGATACGCGTTTCAAGATCAACATTAATCGTTTGAAGTTGCAATTCTAATTCTTTTTGTTTTGTAATATCTTTTGAACTCAATAGTATTTTAGTTCCATTATCCATTAAACTAATTGACATATTAACTACAACAAACTTATCACCTTTGATAATACAAGTTTTAATGAAATTTGTTATGTACCCTTTTTCTTTTACTTCTTGCAAGGCAAGTATACTTCGTTCTTTGTCTTCTGGAATGGAAAGTTTTAAACAACTTGTTCTTAAAAGCTCATCTCTTGAAAATCCTGTCATTTCACAATAAGCTGGATTAACATCTAAAAATGCTGTAGTTTCTATGTCTAAAACCGCTATTCCATCTTTTGAAGTTTTATAAATAGCTTCAAAAATTCTTTTTTGTTCTTCAAGTTGTTTTGTTCTTTTTGTAATATTTTCTTCTAGCTTCTCTTTTTCTACCTGCCATGCTTTATAAAAAAAGATATTATTAATTGTATTTGAAAGCTGATTTGTAAAATTCCCAAGGGCTAATATCGAAAAAGAATCTTCTAGTAATCGAGAAAATCTTTCAATGTCTGCCAAACCATTTCCAACTATAATAAGTCCAAAAGGGACATTTTTGTCTCCGCCAAAAAGTTCAAGATATGCTTCACTTAAAAAAATAGATTTTAAAAGTGCTTGTACTTCAATTTTTGGATTTTCTTTTGTATGGATAATTGGTTTACCATTTACCCTTAAATATTCTACAACTTCACCAGAAAGAAGAAGGTTGATTATATTTAAAATTTTTTGTTCAATTGGGTTGTTGTAGCCTTTTGATTTTTTGACCTTAAACCATCCATTATTGTCATCATGCTCAAATATGACACATTTTTCAAAACTTAATTCATTTGTGGCAAATTCAACTGCTATTTCATACAATGCCTCAGTGTCAGTGTTTTCATTGATATTTTTACCAATAGTATACAGTTTATTATAGATTGCATAAAGCTGAGTATGATTCATTTCCATGGTTATATATACACTTCAACTTCCAAATAATCGTCCCCACAAGCGATTCCTTTTGTCATTTTTGTTTTGTATCTGACAGTGGACCTTCTCATTTCACGAAATCCTTCTTCTGTTTCAATACGCTCTCCATCAACTAAATTTGTATTATAAACAAGCTGCATCAATCCAGTAAAACCACCACTACTCGCCCAATGCACTGGGTATTCAGATTTTCCATACATTCTTACATAACTTAAATCTTCAAAATCATTATAGTTTCTAAATATAGCTTTTTTTTCAGATATTTCTACTGCCGTATTGTAGCCCCATCCCATAGTATTTATCAAAGAACTTAAAGCTTTTATCCAGTCTTCTTTAGTTTTAAGATACGGTTTAACAGCTTGCTCCCATTCATTTGAAGTCATTATTCCGCCATATGTGAAAAACCCACAAGCATACCCAGCCTCCATAAGAAGTTCCCCAGCAAGAGTTGCACCATAATCACCCGCTACTTTTGTCATTTCTCGCACAAATTCAAATTGCAATCTATTGACATAGTCGCTTTGATTTCGTATAAGATACACCCCAAAAGCAGGAATAATTCCCTCTTCGTTTCCTATCATCGTAGTATGAGCCCCCAAAAAAGTATTTGTAATAACTTCTTCATATTCCCAATCAATTTTTAATTTAGGAATTTTTTTAAATTGTGTTGGTTGTTTTGGTGGGTAGACATCAAAGTTTCGCTCACCTAACTCAACAACAAAAGTGTTACAATCATCACCACAAGCGATACAAGTTGTTTGTACTGCCTTAATATCTTTTAGATTCTTTTTGTACAAAACAGCGTATGTGGCCGCCAAAAATCCTGAAGTATAATAATCAACTGGTTTTTTACTTTTGCCAAATTTTATTTCCCAAGTTTTAGAAAAAAATGATTTCTTTGTCTCAAGATTGCAACCACTTTCATTCATTGCTTCAAGATTAATAAGTCCGTAACCAAAAGTTTTATAAATATCTTCTGCAATCTTTTTTGAATCTGAAATACTAAGTCCAACACAAAGATTTGAGAGTTGATTGTAAACAGCATCAGCCGCACTCCCAATTAAAAATTTACCACTATCGATATAATCAGCATCAATAATAGTTCTTTGTAAATTCATAACATAGTGATGACAATGAAATATCATAGCTTCGCCACCTATTTCAAGATAATTATGTTCCTCATCAAATTTATAATCATTAATATTAAACATTATTACCTTCCTCATACTGAGCATTTAAAAGCTCTTCAGTTTTTGAAACAGTAAGTGTGTAAATAGCTTCTGAAACATAGATCGACTCAGATGACTCTATGATTTGTGTTGTCAATAAAACATTTTCTTTCAAAAGCTCAGGGATAATTTTAATTAATATTCTATCGTAAATGTTTGCATCACCTTTTGTCTTTGCCCAAAGAAAAAGTGGTTTTAAGTTTTTTGTCATTTTTACTCCTAGTGTTTATTGAAAGTATACATTATTAATGCTTATTTGGTTTCTTTTGACCGCAATATTTTATCTATTTCACTTCAAATCGCTTGTTATTTTAAGGGATGAATTGCATACTTATACCATTTAAAAAAGATAGTAATATGTTAAATTTGGTCATTGCGAGGTACGATAGCCACCACAAAGTCGGCTTCTTGGACTACCTCCAGCGGTGCTAAAGCACATCGCTTTTGGTTCCAAGTCTCTTGCAAATCCTAAAATTACTCAATCTTTGATTGAGGCTAATTTTAGTGATGATGGCTACGACTGTAAGGAGTAGAAAAAAGTAAAGCAGTTTACTTTTTTGACGACTTTCACATACCTCGCAGTGACTGGAA
>CAMCYD010000040.1 GCA_945883785.1 Helicobacter pylori PMSS1 | reverse complement strand
GAGCCACTTGCAAATTCAAAGATTTTGAGTATGAATAGTAGCAATTATTAGATTTTCACTTTAAAAATCACTTTTTGTTCCATGCAAATGGTTATTTTTAAAGGGAAAAGATGATGATTGAAACTGTTTATAATCATTTGTTTGAATTTGCAAGTGACTCATTTATAAAAGATAAGATAAATTTAAGCGATAATTTAAATATTTTTAAGTAGACTTGCGAAAATTTTTTAATCTAATAAGATTACACACAAAGGGAATAAAATGGCAAAAAGATGTATGATATCTGGAAAAGGTCCAATGAGCGGAAACAATGTAAGTCATGCTAAAAATAGAACTAAAAGAAGATTTTTACCAAATTTAAGAAGTGTTAGAATACAACTTGAAGACGGAACTTCTACTAAAATTAGAATCTGTGCAAAAGAATTAAGAACTTTAAAGAAAAATTCTTAATCTTTATTTAGAAATGAGATAAAAAGGTGTGTTGCTTTTGCAATACACCTTTTTTTATTGTTTAATTGTAATTTATTTACGATAAAATCAAAAAAATAAAAGGGGAGAAATTAATTATGTTTAGTATATTTCCAATCAAAGGTTATATTAGTGATATAGATGGATTTTATTGTGACGGGATAAATGCTGGATTAAAAGCAAACAACAAGCTTGATATTGGATTTATTTACAGTGAAGTTATGTGTGAAGTGGACGCTATTTTTACTAAAAATAAATTCCAAGCTGCACCTCTTAGACACTTTTTAAATAAAGTTGATAAAAGTTCAAATTTTGTCCTTATTAATTCTAGAAATGCAAATGCCATGACAGGACAAGCTGGAATAAATGATATCGATGAATTATTTGCTGAATTGGAAAAAACCCTTCCAAATATCAAAAATCCAATTATGAGTAGTACTGGGGTTATTGGTGTAAGACTTCCTAAAGAGAAAATTTTAGAGGGTGCAAAAACTTTTAATCTTACTCATAAAAATGGGGAAAATCTCACTCAAGCGATTATGACAACTGATAGTTATCCTAAAAGTTGTTTGTATGAAATAAGTCTTGGAAATGAAAATAGTTTCAAAATCGGAGCAGTAGCAAAAGGTGCTGGGATGATAAATCCAAATTTAGCGACAATGCTTTGTTTTATTTGTACAGATGCGGCTGTTCCAAAAGAGGATATGCAAGAGGTACTTTTGGAAAATGCTCACACGACATTTAATGCTATTAGTGTCGATGGGGATACTTCCACAAATGATACTGTTTTATTGTTAGCAAATAAAACAGCTGATTGTTATGACAAAAAAGCATTTAAAGAGGCTTTACGACTCGTAATGAATGATATGGCTATGCTCATGGTCGCTGATGGTGAAGGTGCTAAAAAAGCTGTAGGATTTGAAGTTGTTGGAGCGAGTAGTGATGAAGAAGCAGAACTCATCGCAAAAAATCTTTCAAACTCTCTTTTAGTGAAAACTGCCCTTTTTGGAGAAGATCCAAACTGGGGAAGAATCGCTTCAACAATAGGAGCTAGTGGAGCTAAATGTGATGAAACTACCCTTACAATAAGTTTTGAAAATGTCCTTATTTATAACAAAGGTGAAATCTATTTTACAAAAGAGGTAGAAACAAAAGCAGCATCGATTTTACAAAAGCCATCTTTTAGAATCATTTGTGATTTAGGACTTGGAGATGGAAAATTTACCGCTTTTGGATGTGATTTAGGTTATGAATATGTCAAAATCAATGCCGATTATAGGACATGAAGCCTGTTAAAAAAGAGTGCGCTGCTGCACTCTTTTAAGGTTGGAACCGTAAGTGTTGTGCATTTATGCACCACTGAAGGAAGAGATTTTAAAGATACAACAAAGCAACTATTCGATACTATGCTAAAAATTAAAACAAAGGATAAAAAATGTTTCACGAATATAGAGATTTAGTAACAGAATTAAAAACTTCAAATGCGCATTTTAGAAAAATTTTTGATGAGCATAATGACTTGCATGACCAATTAGAAAAAGCAGAAGCTGGTGGAATGGATCATATCGACCATATTGAAATTGAAAGAATGAAAAAAGCTAAGTTAAAACTTAAAGATGAAGCTTATGCCATGATTATGGATTATAAACAAAGCAAACAATAATTTTTTATCACATTGCTTAAAAAGGTTAAGATAAACTATCTTAACCTTTTTTTATGGGTTTTTTTGTTAAACTCCAAGAAATTTTTAAAAATTTCTCTTGAAAGGCAAATTAAATATGGATAATCTTTTCCAATCACAAGATATTAGAAATATCAAAATTGAAGATTCTGTAAAAGCTTCTTACCTTGACTACTCAATGAGTGTAATAATAGGTAGAGCACTACCTGATTCTAGGGATGGTTTAAAACCAGTTCATAGAAGAATACTCTACGCAATGAATGAATTAAATCTTAGCTCTCGTGCTCCTTACAAAAAATCAGCAAGGATAGTTGGAGATGTAATCGGTAAATATCACCCGCATGGTGATAGTTCTGTTTATGACGCTCTTGTAAGAATGGCACAAGATTTCTCTATGAGAACACCACTTATAGATGGACAAGGAAACTTTGGTTCAGTTGATGGTGACAGTGCAGCTGCTATGAGATATACAGAAGCGAGAATGACTAAAATCAGTGAAGATATACTAAGAGATATTGATAAAGATACTGTTAACTTTATACCAACATACGATGATGCTGGAAGAGAACCATCAGTACTTCCAACAAGAATTCCCTCTTTACTTATCAATGGAAGTGAAGGAATTGCTGTTGGTATGGCTACAAAAATCCCTCCACACAATCCAACTGAAGTTATGAATGCTCTACTTCATATAGTAGAAAATCCAAAAGCGACTGCTGAAGATTTAATGGCATTTATACAAGGTCCAGATTTTCCAACTGGTGGGACAATATTTGGTCGAAGAGGGATTGTAGACGCTTATACAACGGGGAGAGGAAGAGTAAGAGTTCGAGCAAAACATCATATTGAAATCAAAAATAAAAAAGATATTATTGTTATTGATGAACTTCCTTACCAAGTCAATAAAGCAAGACTAGTTGAACAAATAGCAACACTTGCAAAAGATAAAATGCTTGAAGGTGTAAGTGAAGTAAGAGATGAATCTGATAGAGATGGTATGAGGGTTGTTATCGAACTCAAAAAAGAGGCTATGGCTGAAATCGTTTTAAATAATCTTTACAAAACAACACCAATGCAGATAACTTTTGGAACAATTTTACTAGCTGTTCATAATAAAGAACCTAGAATTTTTACACTTCCTGAAGTTTTAACTGTCTTTTTAAATCACAGAAAAACAGTCATTATTAGACGAACCATTTTTGATCTTGAGAAAGCAAGAGCTAGAGCGCATATCTTAGAAGGATTGAAAATAGCTCTTGATAATATTGATGAAGTTGTCAAAATAATCAGATCAAGTCAAAATGATGCTGATGCAAATGAAAGACTGAGAGAGAGATTTGGACTAAGTGAAATTCAAGCAAAAGCTATTCTTGATATGAGATTAGGACGACTTACTGGTCTTCAAAGAGAAAAATTAGAAGAAGAGTTAAGAATGCTTCTTGAAATTATTACAGAACTTGAGTCTATCCTAAAATCTGAAGATAAACTCAATGCAATTATCAAAGAAGAATTGCTAGAAACAAAAGAAAAATATAATGATGTTAGAAGAACTGAAATAGAAGATAGTTATGATGACATAGATATAGAAGACCTTATTCCGAATGAACCAATGGTTGTAACAATTACTCATAATGGATATGTAAAAAGAGTTCCAATCAAAGCATACGAGATGCAAAGACGAGGTGGAAAAGGCAAAATAGCTGTAACTACTCACGATGATGATTTTATAGAAAGATTTTTCGTAACTAATACACATGACACGCTTATGTTTGTCACGAATCTTGGACAATTATATTGGTTGAAAGTGTATAAAATTCCAGAAGGTAGCAGAATAGCAAAAGGAAAAGCAGTTGTAAATCTTATCAATCTAAGAGAAGATGAAAAAATTATGGCAATTATCCCTACAAGTGATTTTGATGATAGTAAATCTTTGGCATTCTTTACAAAATTTGGAATTGTTAAAAGAACACTATTGAGTGAATTTAGTAATATAAGAAGCAATGGTGTGAGAGCTATTGTTCTTGATGATGAAGATGAAGTTATCACTGCTCAAATCACACTTCCAGAGTCAAAATACCTTATGATTTTTACAGCTCTTGGACAAGTTATTAGATTTGAAACTGAAAAAACAAGAACTCAAGGAAGAACGACAAGAGGAGTTAGGGGAATTAAATTTAAAGACCCTAAAGATTATGTTGTTGATGCTGAAGTTGTAGAAAATGAAGCACAAGAACTACTCACTGTAAGTGAAAGTGGTGTTGGAAAACGAACAACTGTTGAGGAATATAGAATTACAAACAGAGCTGGAAGTGGTGTCATATCTATGAAACTTTCTGCAAAAACTGGAAAAACTGTTGTTGGAAATGTTATAGTTGATGAAAATCAAGACCTTATGGCACTTACAAGTATCGGTAAAATGATAAGAGTTGATATGCAAACTATACGAAAAGCTGGTAGAAATACGAGTGGAGTCAATATTGTTGATGTTGACAAAGGGGATAGAGTTGTCAGTATTGCAAAATGTCCAAAAGAAAAAGAAGATGAACTTGACATTTTAGATGCAGAAGATTTAATTGGTGGAGAAAATACTGTAATCAATACTCAAGAGGTAAATTTATTAAATATTAACGGAGATAATGAATAATGAAAAAGTATAACGTTGCTGTTGTAGGAGCCACAGGTGCTGTTGGCGAGGAATTATTTAGAATATTAGATGAATTGGATTTCCCAGTAGGAAATCTTCTTCCCTTGGCAAGCGAAAGAAGTGTTGGTACAAATATAGAATTTGCTGGAAAAGAATATCCAGTTGTTGAACTTACTGAAACAGTTTTTGAAGAAAATGATGTTGATATTGCATTTTTTAGTGCTGGTGGAAGTATTAGCGCTAAATATGCTAAATATGCTGTTGAAGGTGGTGCGGTTGTGATAGATAATACGAGCCATTTTAGAATGGATCCAACTATCCCTCTTGTCGTTCCTGAAGTAAATCCTGAAGATATCGCTTTATGGAGAGAGTCTGGAATAATTGCAAATCCAAATTGTTCAACAATTCAAATGGTACAAGCACTCAAACCTCTTGATGATTTGTATGGAATTGAAAGAGTTGATGTAAGCACCTACCAAGCGACAAGTGGAGCTGGTAAAAAAGGGATGGAAGAGTTAGTTCTTCAAATGCAAGACTTTTTTGCATTTAGACTTGATGAATCAAAAATTGAAGCTTTTGCTCACCAAATAGCGCTCAATGTTATTCCACAAGTAGATAAAGCTATGCCAAGTGGATTTACAAAAGAGGAGGAAAAAATGGTGTATGAAACACAAAAAATTCTTCACAAAAATATCCAAGTTGCAGCAACTTGTGTAAGAGTTCCAGTTTTAAGAAGCCACAGTGAATCAATTACTGTTACATTTGGTGAAAATATCGATGTGGATGTAGAAAGATGTAGAGAAGTTATCGAAAACTTTGAAAATGTAAAAGTTATTGATGATTTACCGAATAGTCTTTATCCTATGCCTATCATTGCTACAGATACTGATTTTACATATGTTGGAAGACTTAGAAAAGATATTTATAAACAAAATGTGTTACATTTTTTTAATGTAGCTGACCAAATTAGAGTTGGAGCTGCAACAAATGCAGTAAGAATCGGGCTCAAATGGATTGCAATGGAGGGTGAAAAATGATAGAAAGAATTTTTGAAGGTGCTCTTTGGCAGAGCAGATTTGTTGTTATTTTAGCGGTAATTTTTGGACTTCTTGGTTCGATTGTGCTTTTTATAATAGCTTCAATGGATATCTTTGGAGTAGCTAGTTATGCTTTCGAAACCATCTCGACTGGTGCACATCCTGAACATTTTCATGAGGATATAGTTGCTGGAATCATTGGTGCAGTTGATTTATATCTTATCGCTGTTGTGATGCTTATATTTTCATTTGGTATCTATGAACTTTTTATATCAAAAATAGATGCAGCAGATGATGGAAATAGTGAAAATGGAAGTACTATTTTAGCTATCCATTCTCTTGACCAATTGAAAGATAAAATAGCAAAAGTTATTGTAATGGTTTTGGTTGTAAGCTTTTTTCAAAAAGTTTTACATACAAACTTTGCATCTCCATTAGAGATGTTGTATTTTGCACTTTCCATCACTGCACTTTCTGTTGGACTTTACTTTTTAAGTAAAGTTGGACATCACTAATTAAAGGAAAATTATTATGAGTAAAATATTTGTAGATGCTTGTCTTGGAAAAGAAACACCTTATACACCAGTTTGGATGATGAGACAGGCTGGAAGATACCTTCCTGAATATATGGAAGTAAGAAGCAAAGCTGGAAATTTTCTTAATCTTTGTCACAATCCAGAACTAGCGGCGGAAGTAACTATTCAACCACTTGATATTGTAGGTGTTGATGCTGCGATTTTATTTAGTGATATTTTGGTTGTCCCAAATGAGATGGGGATGAAACTAGAGTTTTTAAAAGGGGAAGGTCCTGTATTTGAAAAACCAATAGTAACTGAGGCTGATGTCGATGCCTTAATAGGAGGAAAAGAAGCAAGCCATAAACTTACTTATGTATATGATACGATTAAGCTTTTACGAAAACAGTTAGATGAAAGAGGAGATGATATTGCTCTTATAGGTTTCACAGGTGCTCCTTGGACACTTGCAACTTATATGATAGAGGGGCAAGGGACAAAAACATACAATATTTGTAAAAAAATGATGTACGACAATCCAAAACTTTTGCATAAAATTTTAGCAAAAGTAACAGAAGTTGTGAAGCTTTATATGGAAAAACAAATCCAATCTGGTATTGATGTTGTTCAGATATTTGACTCTTGGGCAGCAGCGATTGAGCCTTCAAAATACAATGAATTCTCTTGGAAATATATGGTAGAGATTGCTGATTATTTAAAATCAAAATATCCAGAAACTCCAATTATTATGTTCCCAAAAGGGGTAAGTGCATTTATTGAACAAGGTTTAGTGTATGGAAACTTTGATGTATTTGGTGTAGACTGGGGAACTCCAATGGCTATGGCTAAAGCAAAATTAGGAGATAGATATGTTCTTCAAGGGAATATGGAACCTTGTAGATTGTACTCTAAAGAGGAGACTACAAGATGTGTAGAAGCACTGCAAAATATAATGGGTGGGGAAAGACACATATTTAATCTAGGTCATGGGATTCTTCCAGATGTACCTGTTGAAAATGCAAAACACTTTGTAAGCGAATGTAAAAGGGTTAGTAAAAAATAGTTTATGAGTTTCTATAAACCTTTCAAGCAAGTGGTATTTGTATCACTTGCTTTTTTATTTTTAGGGTGTGAAGATAAAAGTTATTTCACTCAAACTTATGATGAGAAACTTTTAAAACAAAAAACAACTTGTCTACAACTTAAACTAACACCCTATTCTAGTGAAGTTTATAATGGTGTGAAAGATTTATACCCATTTAGCCAAAATTGTCAAAGAATCTTAGAGATACGATACAAAACAAAAATAGTTTGTAATAGCCAGTACAATACAAATAAAAGTTTTAATAGTTTTATTGAACTCAATTTATTAGCTCAAGATAAACTGATATATACTGTGTACAAAGACTTAAAAGATGATGATGATATTATCAAAGAGATAAAGAAAGGATACGATTTTTTATGGAAACAAACAAACCACTAACTTTTGGTCCAGTCAATTCAAGACGGTTTGGGATAAGTCTTGGAATTGACCTCTCCCCTACCCATAAACAGTGTAATTTTGATTGTTTGTATTGTGAATTAGAGAAACAAAAAACTGTTCCTTTCCAAACAGACTCAATTGGTGTTAATAATTATATTGTCGCTGTACAAGAAGCTCTTCTAAAATATCCAGAGATAGAAGTGATAACAATAACAGCAAATGGTGAGCCAACAATGTATCCATATATTGATGAACTTGTAGATAAACTGAGTAGTATCAAAAAAAATAAAAAACTTTTGATACTTTCAAACTCTTCACTTATCTCAAATCAAAAGATATCTCATACTTTACATAAAATAGATATTGTTAAACTTTCCCTAGATTGTGCTACAAAAGAGTGTTTTACTAAACTTGATAGGCTCGATAGCAGTATCAACTTTCAAGATATTATAGATGGTATAATTGCCTTTTCAAAAACATTTCAAAATGAACTTGTAATAGAGGTATTATTTGTGGATACTATCAACAATAAACAATCTGAGATAGAGAAGATTTACACTATTTTACAGCAGATAAACCCTACAAGAGTTGATATTGGGACAATAGATAGACCACCAGCATACGATGTAAAACCGATAAGTTATGGCGAATTAGAAAAAATTGCTCACAAATTTGAAGGGCTAAATGTTACTATAGCCCATCGGCATAAAATAAAACTCTCAAAAAATTTAAACGAAATTGAGATTTTAAATCTTTTAGAGAAACGACCACAAACACAAGAGGATTTGGAAAATCTTTTAGATGAGAATTCTTTAAATACATTTCATAATCTTTTAGAAAATAACTGTGTTATAGTTCGAAATCAAGCAGGAGTTCTTTTTTATGGAAAATAAAAATAAAAAATGTAGAAACTGTCGTTCTGAAGTAAACAAAGGGGTAGGAAGATGCCCGTATTGTGGGATTTTAAATCCAACAATAGAGTTAAAGGATATTTTTAAAACAATCTTTTGGGTAATCTTCATAATGGCTATTGTTACCTACTTGCTACCACAAAACTAAGTATTGTTTCTTTTTCTGCAATAAATTTCAAAAGATTTCCCTAAAATTAACGATTACAATCTTTTTTGGTGTAAATTTTAATTTTTATGCTACAATACCCACACTAGTATTAGTGATATATGACTACCGTTTACAGTAAGTGTATAATCAGTGATAACTAAAGAGAAAAAAAGGAAGAAGATTATGCAAATTTATGTTGGCAATATGTCATATAAAACAACTCAAGAAAATTTAGAGACATTATTCTCAAAATTCGGTGCAGTGGATTCTGTTAAATTAGTTACAGATAGAGAAACAGGAAGAGCAAAAGGTTTTGCATTCGTAACAATGGAAAGTGGTGCAAATGAAGCTATTGAAGCTTTAAATGGTAAAGAATTCGACGGAAGAACTCTTAGAATTAATGAAGCTAAACCAAGAGAAGAAAGACCAAAAAGAGAATTTAGTAGCAAAAGATACTAAAATCAAATAACTTTTTGATTTTTAAAAAAGGGAAAGTGTTGCTTTCCCTTTTTTTATTGTCTATAATAAAATTATTTTTTACAAATTCAAATACCAATTCAAAAAACAACTACAACTTTTATCTAAGTAATAAAGAAATTTAGATAACATATTTTTATTATTACTATATTAGGATTTATGATGACAAAAGAAAATTTAAACAATCATTTTGGATTAACAATTATAAAAGAGTTAAATTCATCAAAAGTAAGTGCGGAAAAACATTCGGCTAATATAATCAATAATCTTGAAAATATAATATCTTTACTTGACAATAAAGAAACCTCAAATAATATAAAGAAATTAATTTTTACCATAATTGACGATATGCAATATCAAGACTTGAATAGACAAAAGATAGAAAGAGTAATGAATTTACTTATAGAAAAGTACAATATTTGTGGAAATACACTTATTGAGGAAAATATAAAAGTATCTCCATCCGCTCATCATATTGACCATGAAGATGGTGATTGTCTAAGCGATGAAGATTTAGCAGAATTGATATCAAAGATAAATGCTGAAAACTTATCCAAACTTTAAATCTGAATTCCAATATCAAACAAACCAAAAACAAATAACTTATAGTAGACAATCGGAACATATCAATGATATTTATTTAAATTTGATATTTTACTTGAATATTTTATAAAGCATTGAAAATAAAATAAAAGTATTTAAAACTAAAAGATATTTCTTATAATTATTTATATGGACAATATACTTTGTTTTAATCCCAAAATAAACTCCAATTAGTGAAGAAAGACCTACAACTAAGCCCTCAGCATAAAGCATTTCACCTGCAAAAGAAAGAGATATAAAACCTGCGATTGAACTAAAAATTACAAAAAATAACCCCAGAGAAGAAGCATCTTTAAGATTATAAAATAAATATCCAACTAAAAGTGGAGTAAGCATAACACTACCACCAACTCCAATACTCATAGCAATAGCACCTATAATAAATCCTATTAAAAACAATAGCGCTTTATTATGTGACTTTTGTGTTTTATTTCCAAGTGGTGAAGATGTTGCTATTTGATAAATTGAAAAAATAATAATAAATAAAAAAAAGTTTTCCAAGAATTGATTTGAAACTAGGGAATGAATAAATCCACTTTGAAATCCACCTGCAAATCCTCCAAAACCAATAATTAAGCCATCTTTAAGAAGTTCTTTATTTTGTTTATAGTTTAAAAATGTTCCATAGCTAGAACTAAAAATCATTTGCATAATAGATATTGCAACAGCTTCTTTCATCAAAAAGCCTATGTTTAAAAGTATTGGAACAAGCACCATTCCTCCACCTACTCCAAAGAAACCAGAGATAAAACCAGTCAAAATTCCAAAAATCGATAATTCAAAAATCATTTGTTATTCATAGAATCTATAAAATTACAATATATATCTTCAAGTTCTTTGTCTTCTTGGCTCACATCAATACCATCTTTTTCTTTGATTGCATGTTCTAAAACTGCTACTCTTTTCATAAGATAAACAATCATCTCTTTTGAAATATCTGGAAAATCATCATTTGCCAATTTAGTTTCATCATCATATACAGGCTCTTTACGCTTCACAATTCTAGCAGGAACACCAACTGCCGTACTATAAGATGGCACATCTTTTATCACAACAGAGTTTGCCCCTATTTTACAATTCTCCCCTATGGTGATATTTCCTAATATTTTTGCTCCACCACCAATAACACAACCATTTCCAACAGTAGGATGTCGTTTCCCTTTGCTTAAACTTACTCCGCCAAGTGTCACTTGTTGATAAATAAGGACATCGTCACCAATAATAGAAGTTTCTCCGATAACCACACCAAATCCATGATCTATGAAAACCCTTCTTCCTATTGTAGCGGCTGGATGGATATCGATAGATGTCAAAAATTGTGCAATTCCTGAAATGACCCGAGCAAGCACTTTAAACCCACTTTTATGGAGTTTATGTGCAATACGATAATGTATAATCGCCCAAACACCAGGATAATTAAAAAATAACTCAAAACTTGAATGTAATGCTGGATCATTTTTCTTTGGAAGTAAAAAATCCTCTTTTAATAGTGCTAATAAATTCATTTTTTTTCTGAGCTCATTCCAATTTTAAGATACCCATTGTCTTTTAAAAACTTTTTTAAGGTAAAAAGAAGAGTGTCATCTTTAAGTTTTGAAAAAAGTTTTTGCTGAAGATTAAACATATGATAATCCAAATCTTCCAAGATATCATGAATATTTTGGGATGGCAGAAAGTCTGTTAAAACAGATTTGTCATTTTCAAATATTACATTCACTTCTGAAGGCGATGCAAAAAGATTATGCTTCATTCCAAGAACATCTTGATAAGCACCTACTAAGAAAAATCCTAAAAAGTATTCCTCCTTTTCCAAATCTACATCATGCAGGTAAAGTGGTTTTTTTGGATTGAATGGCATCTCTCCATCACTATCACAAGTGATATCCCAAAGGGTCGCACTTCTTGTTGCTGGTATGTTAAGATGGGTTAAAGGCATCACTGGAAACTCTTGATCGATTCCCCAAAAATCAGGTAAAGATTGGAAAATAGAAAAATTCAAAAGATATTTTTCTTGGATTTTAGCTTCTATTTTTACCAACTCTGTATAATCCTCAACGGACAATAATGATATCGTTTTTTTGATAATAAGGTGTGTTAAAATCTCTCCATTACTTCTATCTTGCAAATCAACATAACCTAAACTAAACAGCGTAAGTAAGGACTCTAAATGCTCTAATGCATCATGCATATACTCCCTTGCTGTTTTTGTATTGATAGAATTGTATAAGTCATAAAGCTCTTTAATAAGTGGTGGGTCAATCAAAGATGTGTCGCTCATAGATTCTTTTAGTTTTAAGTTTTCCAATTCATACTCAGATGAGAAAAGTTCAAGGACAGGGGTCACTAAAACAGTTGAAGGAGCTGCTATAAATCGACCAGATTCTGTGAAAATATTTGGCTCTTTTACCCCTTTTTGTTTTGTAATCTCTTTGAGTGTAAAAACGACATCATTGCTAAATTCCTCCAACGAATAATGTTTTTCTTTTTTAAATTGACTATATTCAATCCCAAGTCCACCACCAATATTGATATTTTTAAGATTAATTGCACCCATATTTACAAGTTCTGCATAAATATGCCCAGATTCTTTAAGTGCTTTTTTCAGTGGCATAATCGATGTCATAGAAGAACCAATATGAAAGTGAATCATAGAGAGATACTGCACCATATCATTTTTTGATAAATCTTCATATGCTTCAAGAATCTCAGTTGAACTGAGACCAAATTTAGAGTCTATCCCTCCACTTTTTGCCCAAATTCCACTTCCACCACTATGGAGTCTGACACGAAGTCCGATATTTGGACAAAATTCCCCATTAAACTCATGGTAAACCTCGATAATCTTATCAAGTTCATTGATACCCTCTAAAGTGATTGTGATGTTGTATCCCATTTTTACAGCAAGGAAACCTAAGATAATCATCTCCTTATCTTTAAAACCATTAACCGTAATAGGAGCACCTAGATTATTATAACTCATAGCGAGGATAAGTTCTGCCTTACTTCCAGCTTCAAGTCCATAATTGTATTGCTTACTCCCCTCTACCATTGGGAGGACAAAATTTGGAAATTGGTTTACCTTGAGAGGAAATACAGCATTAAAACTCCCTTGGTAATTGTATGATTTTATAGAATGATTAAAGGTCGTATAGAGTGTATCAATTTGTTTAAGTGTAAGGTGTGGAAACCTTATAAGTAAGGGACCTTTGTTCCCTCCATCACTTCGTACTTTTTTCACGATATCAATAAGGCTTGGTTTCTCCCCATTGTTCACTTTTACAACTCCATCTTCTATGATAAAATTGCCATCCCCCCAAATATCTATCCCATAATTGTTTACACTAATACTTTTTTTTGCCTTCATTAAAACTCCTCTATTGGTATAATAATCTCTTTGTTCATCTCACTATTTTTAATCCAGATTGTCTTATCTGTTAATTCATTAGCCCCTATTAAGGCTATAACAGAACAGTTTTGTTTTTTACTATTTTCAAGATGTTTCGTAAAACTTCTCACTTTATAGTCACTCAATACTTTCATCGTTTTTCTTTTGCTAGCAACAAGTGAAAATACTAACTCTAGTGCTTCTTCACACATAGCTCCGATATACAGTATCTCCTCTTTCTCCTCTTTTACTTTGATAAGTTCAAGAAGTCTCTCTATCCCTATAGCAAATCCAACCGCTGGTGTTGGACGACCTCCTAAAAATTCAGTCAATCTATCGTATCTTCCACCACCTGCTATCGCACTTTGGCTCCCTATCTCATCACTTACAAATTCGAATGCTGTTTTGGTGTAATAATCAAGCCCTCGCACCAAATTTGTATCAACTTCGTATGCTACACCGTTTTCATCAAGTATTTTTTTGAGTTTAATAAAATCAGCATCACACTCTCCACAAAGGTTATCTGTGATTTTAGGGGCATTTTGAAGTTCTTTTTTACAACTTTCATTTTTACAATCAAGGACTCTGATAGGATTTGTCCCTATTCTTCTATCGCAATCCTCACAAAGATGGAGGTTTTCTAAATGTGCTACAAGATTTTCTTTATAAGGTGGCATACACTCTTTACAACCAAGTGAATTGATAAGAAGTTTATATCCAATCCCTACACTTTGAAGTATCTCACAAATCATTATGATGATATTTGCGTCCTCATACACACTTGCTTCCCCAAATGACTCACATCCAAACTGATGGAACTCTCTGAGTCTTCCTTTTTGAGGTCTTTCATACCGAAACATTGGTCCATAATAAAAATATTTTCTAGTTCCCCCTGCACGGTCAAGTTTATTTTGGATAAACATCCTTACAACCCCAGCAGTTCCTTCAGGTCTTAAACAAACATCATTTTCACCTTTATCTATAAACTGATACATCTCTTTTCCAACGATGTCACTACTTTCCCCTACACTTCGTTTGAAAAGTGCTGTTTCTTCTAAAATTGGTGTTTCAAGATAACTAAATCCATATCTTGACGCTATCTTTGAAGCATTAGATATAAAATAGTTAAAAAGTTCACCCTCTTTCTCTTTTATATCTTTCATACCTCGTAAACTTTGTATATTATCCATTAATAAATTCCTCTATTTTTTTTGCTATCTCTTCTATTGGAGTTGAAGCATCTACTATTAAATTGTTAATATTTAAATCCCCTATAATTGTTTTCATTTTTGATTGAATTTCCAAAAGATACTTGATTCCACGGCTTTCTATCCCATCATTTTCTTTTCCAGCTAATCTTCTTGAAAGCTCATCAGGTGAGAGTTCAAGCATTATTATTTTATCTGGAAATATACCATCAAGTGCAATTTTATTTAGTTCCATTGTCAAAGAGAACGGAAAATCTTTTGCATAACCCATTCCAGAGATAAAACTCCTATCACTGATAACTGTTTTTCCCCTATTTGGCTTTACAACTTCTTCAAGATGCTCAGCACGATCTGCTAAAAATAGGAACATTTCCGCTATTTTTGACTTAGCTCTTGCATTTAAAACCATATCTCGCAGTTCTAATCCTATTTTGGTTCCACCTGGTTCTTTTGTAAAAATTGCATCTGGGTAGTTCTTTTTTAAGATATCAAGTTGTGTCGATTTTCCAGCTGTATCGATACCCTCTATCACTATATACATTTTTCTATATCCTCTAAAATTATATTTGGTACCAAGTGACCAACACTTCCATTAAATCGTAAAATCTCCCTTACAACCGAAGAGCTTACGAAAGCATTTTGAAGTGTTGGCATAAAGTACATAGTATCAATATCTTTATCCAATGAGTTGTTTGCATATCCCATTTGAAGTTCATATTCAAAATCACTCACGGCTCTTAAACCTCTGATAATAACATTTACATCTTCACTCTTAGCAAAATCAACAAGTAAAGTATTAAACGACTTTGCTTGTACATTAAGCCCTTGTGTTGCTTTTTCCACAAGTTTTACTCTTGTGTCTGTATCAAACATAGGATTTTTTGTATTTGAATTTGCAACAGCTACGATAACTTCATCAAAA
Organism: Helicobacter pylori PMSS1; assembly: GCA_945883785.1. Classification (GTDB taxonomy): domain Bacteria; phylum Campylobacterota; class Campylobacteria; order Campylobacterales; family Arcobacteraceae; genus CAIJNA01. The sequence goes on along the minus strand of CAMCYD010000040.1, from coordinate 3,025 downwards.
ACTTGTAAAGCTCTTTTAATAATATCTATATGGCCATTTGTAATAGGGTCAAATGTTCCACTATAAATCGCCCTCTTTCTTTTTTTTTCCAATTCTAACTCCATCTTTTATATAAATTGTGTTCAATTCCTAAAGTATCAAACCATTTTCCAATGATAAAGTTTTCCATCTCATCAAGAGTTTGTTGATTTGAATAATACCCTAACATCGGTGGCGAAATGATTACACCCAAATTCGATAGTTTTGTCATATTTTCTAAATGAATTGTATTAAATGGCATCTCTCTTGGAGCCAGTACCACTTTTCTTTTCTCTTTAAGCATCACAGAAAAAACCCTTGTGATAAGACTATCTGATATACCCACACTACACTTCGCTAAGGTATTCATACTGCAAGGTAGAATAATCATGGCATCTGTTTGAAAAGAACCAGAAGCGATACAAGCACCGATACTCTCATCATCATAAAACAAAATATTGGCATTATTTGGTAAAGAACTATTTTGTTCCAATTGAAGTGCTATTTTTGCACTATTTGAAATAACACAAAAAATTTCAATACCACAAGGAAGTAATTTTAAAAATTTCAACCCTAAGCCAACACCACTGGCACCTGTAATCCCAACAACCAATTTCATTTACATATCCTTATAAAAGTTATGATTTTAGCAAAAAAGCACTTTAGAGAAAGCACAAGATAAAAGAAAACTTTTTTTCTCAATATTTGTACCAACGATAAAAATATCAAAAATTATAACAATATCTCTAAATTATTAAAAACTTGTTGATTTTTCTTCTATTTTGAACATTTCTTAAATTTAGTTTAAGGTAAATAGTATATCATTCTGTATAATATTTAGATAAATATCTATACTAAATTTGGTATAATTATTTTTTAGTTTATACAAAATATATAAGGAAGTAAAGAATGGAAAAAATCATCAGTTTCATAAGAATTAATGTAAATAATGAGGAATATACTCAAAATCAAGCGATAGGAATCGCAAAGTATTTGCATCAAAACAATCTTCAGCTTCACAACAATGTTGAGATTGAAATCAATATTCCAGAAGACGAGGCAAGAATTTTCACCCTTTTGACTGATTGTAAAAATGGTTGCACTATTTTGGTTTATGATTTAAATGTATTTGGTAGAACTATCTCTTCAATCTTAGAGATGTTAAAAAATCTTTTAAATGGTGGAGTTAGAATCGTAAGCATCAATCAAAATCTTGATCTTGAAAGCAAAGATGATATGCTTACTAAAATGATTTTAGGGATGATTGGAATGACTATCTCTCTTGAAAAAGATTTGATGAGTCTTAGAACAAAAGAAGCCTTAACAGCTAGAAAACTTGATGGAATGTCCCTTGGGAAACCAAAAGGGACAATTCAAAAATCTAAATTTGACAAAAAAAGAGACAAGATTGAAGAGTTACTAGCAGTTGGACTTAGTGTAAGAAAAATAGCTAAATTGCTTGGCTACAACAATCACATTGGACTTAATAACTATGTAAAAAAAAGAAATATTAGAGAAAATGACGATAAAATCGCTAGTTAATAGAAGATACAAACTTAATAAAATTCTTAGAGAGAGGTGCAGTTACCCCTCAATCTCCCTCGTTTCAAATGTCCACATTTGGAATGCATACAAAAAATAGTAACCATTCAGCACACAACTATTTCTGGTAAATAAACATCACCCCTAATAGCATTTCGTAGTGATTCAAACACTGATTGTTTATTTTTCTTTACAGTTGATATAAATCCACGAATTCTATTAAACATCTGTGCACCTTTAAGGCTTGCAAAGCAACCTGATATTTTCTCTTTTACTTTAATCATCCGTAAATCTCGTTCAGCTAAATTATTTGTAAAGGGTACTCTTAGGTCTATAAAGAAGCGTAGGGTTTCTTTTTTATATTTAATGAGTCTATCAAGTAGATTTTTACTCTTTGACTGTTTTGGTCTTCTTTTGGTATATGATTGTATTGGTGGTGGATAAAATTTTAATGCTGTTGAACAAATCTCTCTATATTGAGCCACTTGCAAATTCAAAGATTTTGAGTATGAATAGTAGCAATTATTAGATTTTCACTTTAAAAATCACTATTTACTCCCCGTAAATGGTTATTTTTAAAGTGAAAAGATGATGATTGAAACTGTTTATAATCATTTGTTTGAATTTGCAAGTGGCTCTATTGGCTAAAAAAATGTTTTAGCTTCCCTCTTGAGGGTGCTGTTTTGTTATTGGCTTTGAGTTTGTAGATATACTTATTCATATTGGTTAAGAGCAAATACATATCTTTTGCCCATTTTTGATCTTCATTTTGAACTACAGCTGTTAATTCTCGTAAAAGATGTGCATTGCAAAAGCTATGATCACAATAATAGTTACTATAAGCTTGCCAATGGTCATGTACAACTATCCCTTGGTATTCTGGAAGTATACCCATGGCATCAATAGCCTCTTTTCCTCTTTTTTTATGGATCATATAGTATGTTAAATAGGAAGTAGAAACTGTATGGGTCCAGTGAAGTTTATCAACCACTTGTGTACCAGTTTCGTCTGCATGAACAACACCTGAATCCAAAAGAAGTTCCTTGATGGTTGCTTCATAACCTTCAAGCTTACCATAAAAACTTTTGAGCATATTATTGATTGTGCCATTAGAGATACTATGAGATGTAAAATCTTTTATCAATTCACTGAGTCTATCATAGGGTATCATCTGATAGGTGTTAAGATATGCAACAAATGTTTTTATATTATCTCCATATTGGGTAGTTGCTTTTAGATGATTTGGGAAATCTGGTTTATTTATCGTATTACAACAAGGACACACTTTACTATGCCCAGTAAACTGTGTAACTTTCATTTGTATCTTTGGTATATCAAATTCTTGTTTGATGCAAATTGATTTTCTTATTCTCTTTTGTAAGTTTGGTATTCTCAAGTTTAATTTGCTTATTTTCTAATTTAAGAGATTTTACTTCAGATTCAAGCTGATCTATTCTAGAAAGTA
>CAMCYD010000039.1 GCA_945883785.1 Helicobacter pylori PMSS1 | reverse complement strand
AGGTCAAATATGATTATTATCCCGCAAACAAAAGGTGGAGTTGGTAAAAGTACAGTTGCTATGCAAGTTATTGCTCCATATTTATACAAAAAACATGGTAAAAAAATAACTTATATTGAGATTGATGATGAAAATAATGACTCTCAAAGTTTTACTAGAACACAAATTGTTGATAAAAGAATGCTGAGCACTAATAAACTCAAAGAGCTTGATGAACTTATTTTGATGGATGATAATCATGAAGTTATCGTGGATGTTGGTGGAAATAAAACATCTTCATATGTCCTTGAAGAGATAGCAAAAGTGGGAACATTTGGGAATGTCAAGTGGATTGTTCCTATGGGTGATGGGGAACTTGATGGTAAAAATGCAATTGCAACGATGAAAAAACTTAGAAAAATAGAGAATAATTCTCAAGACAACTTAATGTTTGCATTAAATCGTGCGATTTCTACTGATCAAGATTATCTCGAAGAACAATTTATAAATTTTTTTGGACATAAATACTTGGGAAGTAACTCCACAATAACAGATTTTGTAGAAAATCCAAAATATTTTGCTGTAAAAAATGATAAAGTGATTACAATGAGTAGGTATCTTGGAAGTACAGTTTGGGAGATGGCATATAATAATACTGATTTTGCTGCAAAAGCTGTTGAGGCTAAAAATGCTGGAGACCATGAAAGTGCAAGAAAATATCTCTTTTTTAGAAGATTACAAACAGAAGCAAAGGATTATGTACTAGGGACTCTCAACGGAATATTTTTTCAGCTTGATAAATGGATTGAGATAAAAAAATGAGCGATATGAGTTTGAAGCAAGCAAAAGAGATAGCTGATAGACTTGAGCTTGCAGAGCTCAGTCTTAATCATTTGCTTGTGAATGTTGAAAAAAGTACGAAAGCTTTTGAAGAGACTCTTTCTCAGCAAAAACAAATCATAAATACAGTGCCAACAACAGATAGAAAACTCAATAATATGAAAATTTTAGTTGGGATAAATTTTGGATTTGTTTTAGGATTGTTGATTTCAAAATTCTTACTATGAATAATAACTCAAATTCACACTAAATAACACTAAATAAAGAGGAAATATGGATACAAGGCAAAGTGATATCGTAACAATGTTCAATCAAATAGCAAAAACTTATGATTTGGCAAACAGAATTTTAAGTATGGGAATTGATAAATTATGGAGAAAAAAAGCTTGTAATTTGGCATTTTCATTTTATGATAAGCAACATATTGAAAAAATTGTTGATGTAGCTTGTGGGACTGGCGATTTGATGATTGACTGGCAAATCGTAGCAAATGACAATGGTATAATAGTCGATAAGATTGTAGGAATTGATCCTAGTGTGGGGATGATGGAAGTTGGAAAAACTAAAATTAAAGATGGTGAATTTATAGAAGCGGGAGCTGAAAATCTTCCACTAGATGATAGTTCTGCTGATATTATCTCTATTTCATATGGAATTAGAAATGTAGTAAAAAGAAAAGAGGGATTGGAAGAATTTGCAAGAGTGCTTAAACCAAATGGTCTTGTAGTGATTTTAGAATTTACCAGAAATGATAAGAATGATTTTGCTTCAAAAATAACTCACTTTTATATGCATACGATTATGCCTGTTATTGGCGGATTAATTTCAGGAAGTAGAGATGCTTATATTTATTTACCAGAATCTATTGAAAGTTTTATCTCTACAAAAGAGATGATACAAGAACTAAAAGATGTTGGGTTGGAGCCTATTTTTGTCAAAGGCTATTCTTTGGATATGAGTACAACTTTTATCGCTCGAAAAATATAAAAAGAAGTTTTAGTGAATGCACCATTAAGTGTCAATGAACTTAATAACCAAATAAATGGTATTTTAGAAATGACTTTCGCAAGTATTTATGTCGAGGGCGAGATTTCAAATCTTACTTATCATAGTAGTGGACATATCTATTTTAGTATCAAAGATCATAAGTCGAGTGTTTCTTGTGTGATGTTTAAAGGAAATGCACAATATCTTAAATTTCGTCTTGTTGCTGGAAGTAAAATTATCATTAGAGGAAGTGTAACTGTTTATATTCCAAGGGGAACTTATCAGATACTTTGTACAAAAATAGAACCAAGCGGTATTGGCGAACTTTCACTTGCATATGAGCAACTTAAAACAAAACTTCAAATTAAAGGATATTTTGATAAAACTATCAAAAAACAATTACCTCAATACCCAAAAAATATTTATGTAATTACTTCCAATACTGGGGCTGCTATAGAAGATATGAAAAAGATTTTAGAAAATCGTTATCCATTAGCTAAAATGATTTTGATACCTACTTTAGTACAAGGAAATGGTGCAAAAGAAGATATTGTAAAAGGTATCAAAATAGCTGATAGATTCGGACGAAAAGAGCCTAAATCAGTTATCATTGTTGGTCGTGGTGGTGGAAGTATTGAAGACCTTTGGGCTTTCAATGAAGAGATGGTAGCAGATGCAATTTTTAAAGCGATCACCCCAGTCATAAGTGCAGTTGGGCATGAAAATGATTTTGTGATAAGTGATTTTGTAGCAGATATGAGAGCAAGTACACCTTCAAATGCTATAGAATTAGCAACCCCAAATAAAAATGATTTAGTAATACTCGCTGATAATTTAAGTGACGAGTTCAATAATAGATTTAAAATTATCTATAAAAATAAAAGTGTATTGGTCAGCAATTTACGATTATTGTTTCATCAGCATTCTTTTGATAAAAGATTTGCTTTTGCTACACAAACAATAAAAAGCATCAAAGTGAACTTGCACGGGAAGATGAAACAATTTCTTCAAGAAGAACAAAAACAAATTGATTTTTTTAAACAAAATTTTTTGGTAAATCATCCCGATAAAAAAATAAAGCTAGGTTTTGTTCAAGTCACAAAAGAGCAAAAGATTGTAAATATAGATGACTGCAAAATAAATGAAAATGTAACTCTAGAAACAACAAAATATAAATTTGAATGCAAAATATTGGAAAAAAATAAAATATATTAAGAGCATATAAGAAAAAACAAGATACAATAAAACAATTTTATTACAAACTAAGGAAGTAATTATGCAAGCGGATCAAAACAGTCATCAACCAATTAAAAATTCAGTTTCAAATGAATATATGACATTTATCTTGGGTCAAATGAAATATGCTATAGAACTACCTAAAATAAGGGAAATATTAACATATCCAGAAATTATTACTCCGTTGCCCAATACATCGGATTGGGTTAAAGGTCTTATAAACCTAAGGGGTGAAGTTGTTCCTATTTTAGACATTAGAATAAAGTTTAAAACGGGTGAAATTGTATACAATGAAAATACGGCAGTAATAGCAGTTATTACAGCGGATAGCAGAATGATTGGTATTGTTGTAGACAAAGTTGATGATGTTCAAAAAATTGAAATAGACTCACTTTCTCCCGTATCCGATATGGGTTCAGCAATACCTTCAAAATATTTAAAAGGTTTTGTGAGACTTGAAGATAACCAAATGCTCGTGATGATGGACATTGAAAATGTTGTTCATAAATCAGAACTTATGAAATCGTAGGGGTTGTGAATGCAAAATAAAATAGCGAAACTTAGAATGATTAAAATCCTTTTTGTTGAAGACGAAAATGATTTAATAACTATTATTAGTGATACTTTATCAAAACTTGGAGCTAATTTTTTAACAGCTAGAAATGGTGCAGAAGGTCTTGAAGTACTTAAAAATAATAGCGATATTCAACTTATCGTTTCTGATATTAATATGCCAGTGATGAATGGAATTGAGATGATTAGACATATCAGAGAAAGTGGTTCTGATATACCTTGTGTGATAATGTCAGCACATACGGAACCTGAGTATTTAAAAAGTGCAGATGAACTTAATGTTACAGATTACATATTAAAACCTTTTGATTTTATCAAATTTATAAATTTGGTAAGTGAATTAAAAATATAGTTTATATTCTTTTTAAATAAAAAAAGCCTCTAATTTTTTAGAGGCTTTTTTTATTTAGAGAATTTACTTATAAGACCAATGTGTAATAGAAGATTTTGCTCAAATTCAAGAAAAAAATAGAAAAAGCATCTTTGCGCAATGGTCTCATTGTATTAATAAGCAACTAAAGTTGTGGTATTAAATCCTATTTTGCTAACTACCTCATTAGCAAACTTCTCAAGAAATTTTTCAATTTTATCTTTTTTGTTCCAAACAGGATCTTTCACTTTTGCCATTATCTGTACCATTTTTTTAGCTTCATTGATTGTGGCAACAGTATCAATAAGCCCTACATTTTTTGCTTGAATAGATGTAAAAATATGAGCATCCGCAAATTTATTTTTATCTTCAACTTTTAGTTTTCTAGCACTTGCAACATCACCTACAAACATATCATAGGTATTTCCTATAACTTTATCCAATTCCTGTTTTTCTGCTTTTGTCCATTGTCTTGTTGGTGTGCCAGCCTCTTTATACGCTCCCATTTTTACTGTTTGAGTTTTGACACCAAGTTTGCTCATAAGTTCACTTGCATCAACACTTTGCATAATTACCCCGATACTTCCTATCATGCTTCCAGGATTTGCTACAATTTTTGAAGCCCAAATTGAAGAATAATAACTTCCACTAGCCATAGTTCCACTCGCGTATGCAACAACAGGTTTTATGGCATTTAGTTCTTTTATCGCATAAGCTATTTCTACAGATGGTGCAACAGCACCTCCTGGAGAATTTACATCCAAGAGAACTCCTTTGATATTTGCATCATTCTTTGCTTTTTCTATCTCTTCCATGATAAAACTCGCATCCATTATCGCTCCATTAAGATGAATAGTTTGTAAATTTGGAGTTACCAAATCGCTTGGACTAGAGCTTTGATATACAAAAAATACGATGACAACTAAAAGTGTTGCTTTAAAGTGGTTTTGAATAAATTGAATTGGTGCCGTTATTGGAGTCAGTAGTATTTTAAAAAAGTTCATTTTTTCCCTTTATGTATGTTGTATTTATTTTTGTTTTATGCAAAATTATTGCGGTTGGTAAGTCGTTTTCGTCCTCAAGATTTGGTATTTGAAATGTTATCAAATCACTATCATTACCAACTTCGAGTGAGCCTTTACTTTGTAAACCTAAGCATTTTGCACCATTTGATGTTGCCGACAGGATAAGCTTTTTTGCTAATTCAAGTTGTTCCGAATTTGTATGAATAAAAAAAGCATTTCTCATCTCAAGAAACATATCCAAAGTATAGTTAGAGCTCAACCCATCGGTTCCAAGTGACATTGGAATACCATTCAAATGGCTAAGATTTAAAATAGTGTTATTTAAAAGTCTATTTGAATTTGGACAGTGAATTATGGATGCTCCTAGCTCTTTTATTTGAGCCAATTCTTTCTCGTTTGCTTCTACACAGTGGGTAAAAGTAAGATTTTTGACCCCTTTAAAAGCAGCTAAAAATTCGTTCGGTTTTTGTAAAGCTATATGCTGATCTAGCATCTCCTTAAAAAAAGTTTCAAATTCTCCTTGAGAATAATTTAACCAATCATTTTCAGCCACACTCTCCATAAAATGAGCAGTGACAGATAAGCTCTCTTCTTTTGCTATTTTAATCACCTCTCGCACTAAAAAAGGATGTGTAGAATAGGGTGAATGGATAGCAATAGCAGGAAAAAATCTGTCAGATTTCTTTTTTTTGGCAAGATACAATTTTTGCTTGAAGTCGCTAAAAAGTGTATCAATCATATCCGCTTTGCTTCCTAAAACTTCTGTAAAATATACAATATTTAGTTTGCTTTCCACGCAAGCATCCAAGTCTAGCCCATATGAGCTAACAGCTCCAATGGTGGTTGTTCCAACTTCTACCATCTTTTTTAATTCACTACTTATTAGCTCTTTTGTGGCTTTTTCTATCAATTCATCGCGATGCGAAATAATTGAAAAAAGCCATTTTACAAAGTTACCATATTTCAAAGTGGTTTTATTTGCACTAAATTCAAGATGAACATGGCTATTTACAAGTCCTGGCATAATTACACTTCCCTCACCTTGGTAAGAAAAATTGTAATTCGGATATTTTTTTTCTATATTTTCTTTAGTGTCTATTTCGATTATCTTTTCATCAAATACGATAGCACCATCTTGTATGATTGTAAAATTATCATCACAAGTTACTATCCAATCGCTATTTATAAAATTCATCTTTTGTTTCTCTATCCTATATTTATTATTTTTCGGTTATTATACCAAACAAAATTTATTAAACGGAGAAAATTCATGAAAATAGCAGTTATACAAGGACCAAACTTAAATATGTTGGGGATGAGGGAAAAAAATATTTATGGATCTATGACATTGGACCAAATCCACACACAATTAAGTGTAAGTGCTGCTCAAAATGGGATTGAATTGGAATTTTTTCAATCAAATCTAGAGGGTGAAATAATCGACAGAATCCAAGAATGTATGGGAACAGTTCATGGAATCTTAATCAATCCTGCTGCATATACTCATACGAGTATCGCTATTGCAGATGCTTTAAAAGCAGTCTCCTTGCCAACTGTTGAAGTGCATATTTCAAACATCTATCATAGAGAAGAATTTAGACAAAAATCGATAACAGCAAGTGCAAGTACAGGTGTGATTACAGGTTTTGGAGCATTTGGATACCATATGGGACTTATCGCTTTAACTCAGATTATCTCTGAGATGTTTCAAGCACAACAAGCGACACAAGTAGAATCAGAAACTCCTGCAGAGTAATCAAATGAAAATTATTTTAGCTTCTACAAATCAAGGGAAAATAAAAGAGATTAAAGCTCTTCTTCCTGATTTTGAGATACTTACTTCTAAAGAGATTTTGGGAGATTTTGAGGTGGAAGAGGATGGTGATAGTTTCAAAGCAAATGCCATCAAAAAAGCAAAAACTATTTATGATATGGTCAAACTTCAAGAGTCTGATTATTTAGTGATAGCTGATGATAGCGGGCTTAGTGTCCCTGAATTAGATAATGAGCCAAATATTTATAGTGCTAGATATGCTGGAGTTGGAGCGAGTGATAAAGAAAATAATGAAAAATTAATCACGAAACTCAAAAGTAAAAATCTAGAAATCACACAAGCTTTTTATACCGCTTGTATCGCTATCGCTTATAAAGAAAATATCTACACAACTCATGGTTGGTTGTACGGAGATGTGATTGATAAAAGTATTGGAGATAGTGGTTTTGGATACGACCCACTTTTTATCCCAAAAGGGTATAACGAAACTTTAGGTACTTTAGACCCTACTATCAAAAAGGAAATATCTCATCGAACAAAAGCACTACTTCTTGCCATGAAGATTGTTAAAACTTTTTAGATTCTTTCATAAAGTATTTCAGAAAATTAAAGGGACAATTTTCTTTCCCCACTTTTAACTAATACCATTTAAAAAAGATAGTAATTTTATCAATAAAAAAGGCAAGTAGAAAATACTTGCCTTTTTTATGAAAATTCAAAGTGATTAGTTTCTTAATTCTTTGATTTTTGCTGCTTTACCTTTTAATGCTCTTAAGAAGTGAAGTTTAGCTCTTCTTACTCTTCCTCTTCTTAATACTTCGATAGTTTTTAAGCTATCAGAATATAATGGGAAAATTCTCTCAACACCAACACTGTTAGCACCGATTTTTCTAATAGTAAAAGTATTAGATACACCTTCACCTCTAAGTGCGATTACAATTCCTTCAAAAAACTGAATTCTTGTTTTTACACCCTCTTTAATCTCAACACCAAGCTTTAAAGTGTCTCCAGCTTTAAATTTTGGTATCACTTTACCTGCAATCTGAGCCGCTTCAAAAGCTGCTATATATTTGTTTTTCATTTTTTCCCTTTATTTTCGGGGGGGTACCATGGTAAGTGGCAGTGCCCCATTTTATGGTCTATAGTACTTAGTTTTGCACAAAGACATCTTATTTTTTAAGCCTCGGATTTTATCGTGATTACCCTTTAATAATTCTGAAGGTACTTGTAAATTTCTAAAATTTATCGGTTTTGTAAAAGATGGGGCTTCAAGAAGTGTTTTTTTATTCGTTGAAAGTTCATTATAACTCTCATCATTTAAAGATTCTTTGTTTCCAAGCACTCCATCTATGTTTCTGCTAATCGCATCAGTTATCACTAAAGATGGCAATTCTCCGCCTGTCAAAATATAATCCCCGATACTGAAAACCTCATTTGCATAAATTTCGATAACTCTCTCATCAATCCCTTCATATCTTCCACTGACTAAAACAATATTTTTTTTAGAAGCAAGCCTGATAGCATCATTTTGATTGAAAGGTTTTGCAGAAGCAAGAGGAAATATGACATATGCATCTGGGCATTTTTCTTTGATAGCATCAAGGGTATCAAAAAGTGGTTGGGGAAACATAAGTTGACCTGCTCCTCCACCACATAATGTGTCATCAACTTTTTTATGTTTGTCTTTTGAAAAATCTCTTGGATTGTAAAAATCAATTGAAAGCAAACCTTCATTGATTGCTTTTTTTAAAATTGAATCTTGAAAATAAAATTCGATTAAATTAGAAAATAAAGTCACAAAAGTAAAATTCATTATTGAAGGTGCCCTTTAATTTAATTTGGTATTTGATACAATTTACGAATGATAACATTAAAAAATATAATAGAAGCAAAGAATAGATTAGACGGTGTAATTTACAATACTCCATTAGCGTTTGCACCAACTTTAAGCAAAGAATTGCATGCAAATATATATTTAAAAAAAGAAAATTTACAACTAACAGGAAGCTTTAAAATTAGAGGTGCATTTAATAAAATTTCACTTTTAACTGATGCTGAAAAAGAAGCAGGTGTTGTAGCTGCAAGTGCAGGAAATCATGCACAAGGTATGGCGTTTAGTGCCAAATATTACGACATTGATGCGACAATTGTGATGCCTGAAGCGACACCCCTTACGAAAATAAGTGGCGTAAAATCATATGGGGCTGAAGTTATTTTGCATGGAAGTAATTACGATGAAGCATATTCTTTTGCTATAAAATATGCACAAGACCACAATAAAACTTTTATTCATCCATTTGCTGACGATGATGTGATTGCTGGTCAAGGTACAATTTTTTTAGAAATTTTTGAAGAGTTGCAAGATATTGATGTGATTGTCATTCCTATTGGTGGTGGCGGACTTATTAGTGGAATTGCAAGTGCAGTAAAACAACTCAAACCTACTATTAAAATAATTGGTGTAGTTGCAAGTGGGGCTTCTGCTATGAATACTTCTTATAAAGCAAAAACTCCAATTGATAACCTAACGGTCAAAACAATAGCTGATGGGATAGCTGTACGAGATGTAACTCCAAAGATGCTCGATTATATTTTAGAACTTGTCGATGAGATAGTGGAAGTAGAAGATCAAGAGATTGCGAGTGCTATTTTATTTTTGCTTGAAAAACAAAAAATTGTAGTAGAAGGTGCTGGAGCAGTTGGACTTGCTGCAATTATGCACAATAAAATCGAGGTAGAAAATAAAACAGTGGTGCTTCCTCTTAGTGGTGGAAACATTGATGTTACAATGCTTTCAGTCATCATTGAAAAAGGACTTTTACAATCAAATAGAAAAATGAATATGATAGTCACACTTGTCGACAAACCAGGAAGTCTGATGAGACTTACTGAAATTTTTAAAGAAGTATATGCGAACATTGTTATGATTGATTATGATAGAAACTCTGTTCAGCTTGATTTTGGTGAAGCAAATGTCACGATTGGACTCGAAATCAAGGGTGCTGAACATAAAGAAACGATAAAATTAAAACTCAAAGAAAATGAATATCGATTTAAGGAGATATAATGAAAACTAGTATTTATGCTTTAGAAAAATTACTCAAAGAATATGAAAGCAACATAGCTAACGCTAGCAAACAACTTAAAGATTTAGATTCTGGAAAAATCACTCTCTCTCCGCTCAAAGTCGCTTCTGTAGAAAATACCTTAGAATTTTCTACAGCAGAATATGAAAAATACAAAGCTATTTATGATGCGATACCAGAAAAAGAAAAAGAAGATTTTAGAAATTTGCAAGCAGTACAAGAACTTTTAGCAAAACAATCCTATTACAAACTTCAAAAAATAAGACTTAAAAGAAATTTAAATCTTAAAAGAAATCAACGACTTGAAGCAATGATGGTTCTGGATGAACTTCCAGAAGATGTCCATTTTGAAGATGCACAACTTATTGAAGTAACAAATATTATAATCAAATACAACGCTAGAGAAAGTGTAGAATTAATCGCCGAACTTGGCATCATAAGGGAAGAATTTGATAAACGACTCGAAGCACTAAAAGACAAAGAGGACCTGAAGCATTTTAATTTTTTAGACACATATATTCCAATTATTGTTTTGCATTTTTCCTCATTAGTAAAAAGCATAGAAGAAACAATCATACTTCATAATGAAAAAGCACAAGAAACTGAGGGAGAAAAAGAGCCAACGCCTCTTATTAATTTTAATGGTTTCCCAAAATATGAAGATTGGTGGTTTGAGGAATTATTTCAAAATCATCAAGCATATTTTGCACTCTATTTATGGAAAGAAGATATAAAAGAAATTTGTATGTCAGAACAACAAAAAGGACTTTGGGAAAAAATATTTTCAAATTGGCTTATGATAAAAAAAATACTCAATGCGAAAGAGGAAAATGCTTTTGATTATAATTTTATTTTTGATGATATGATAAAAAAATACTCAAAAGTAGAAGAGGAGCTTGATTCAACTATACTTGAAAAGAATGAAAAAACATTATCAAATCAAATGAAAAGAATTGATATTAATAAATTCAAAAAAGAGCACGAGAGCACTACCCTGTATAAAAACTGGAAAAATAACAAGTCAAATAATTAGATTTTTATGAATCTTTAATTATAATGGCAAAATATTAAACGAAAAAGGATAATTATGGAAGAAAGATTGTTTACATTTCTTGGAGCATTTGGTCATAGTCAAGAGTGGATGGTGCTATCTCATCTTATTTTAACTGTACTCATAGTTTTATTGATAGCTAGAGCCGCAACGAAAAAAATTCAACTTGTACCAACTGGTACACAAAATATTATGGAAGCTTATCTACAAGGTGTTGTTTCTATTGGTAGTGATTCTATGGGTGAAAAAAATGCTAAAATTTTTATGCCACTTATTGCAACACTAGGTCTTATAATATTTGTTGCAAATATGATGGGTATTATCCCAGGTTTTGAATCCGTTACTGGTAACATTAACTTTACTTTATCTTTAGCTCTTATGGTATTTGTATACTATAACTACCTTGGATTTAAAGAAAATGGTGCAGGAAAATATTTAGGACATATGATGGGACCTGTTCCTGCACTTGCTCCTTTAATGTTTCCAATCGAAGTTATTTCACACTTTTCAAGAATAGTATCTCTTGCTTTCCGACTTTTCGGATCAATCAAAGGTGATGATATGTTCTTGATGGTTCTTTTAATGCTTGTACCTTGGATTGCTCCATTACCTGGATTTTTCTTCTTATTTGCATTTGGAATTTTACAATCATTTATTTTTATGATATTGACTTATGTTTATATCTCTGGTTCAGTGATGATGGCTGAGGAAGCTCACCACTAATTGTAAGAATAAGTGGAAAGAAAAGGGTTTCTCTCAAAGGAAACCCTTTTTTTATAGCTAAATCTAAACTAATCAAGCTACAATAATCCTATGAAATCATACCTCATCACCGACCCAAAATACTACTCAAATGATATACAAACCTTTGAAAATACCCTTACTAGAATTCTCAAAAATAAAACTCCAGATATAGTGTGTTTTAGAGACAAAGAATCAACAAACATTGAAGCACTTATAAAAACTTTTGTGAATGTTTGTCGTGAAGAAAAAATAAAAAATATCTTTATCAATAGCTATATTGAACTTGCTATAAAATATCAAGCAAAAGGAGTTCATCTCACTTCAACTCAATTTGATAAGATACAATTTGCAAAAAATAGTGGTTTAGAAGTAGTGATTAGCTGTCATACTCAAAAGGATATAAAAAATGCGATTGAGCAAAAAGCAGATTGTATAACCTACTCCCCAATTTTTTCAACACCAAATAAAGGGGAACCAAAAGGATTAGAAGAATTAGAAAAAGTAGTGAAAAAATATCCGATAGATATTATCGCTCTTGGTGGAATTATTTCAAATGAGCAAATAAAAGAGTTAGAAAAAACAGGTGTTTATGGATTTGCTTCTATACGATATTTTGTATAGAAGCTAAAAAAATATTTTATTCTTCTATACGAATCATTGCAGGTTGAGATAAAACTAATTTCTCATCTTCAAGCACTTTGAGAGCTTCTTTAATATCTTTTTCATTACATAGATGAGTTGAAAGAAGTAAGTTTGCACAAGTTTCATCTATTGGTTTTTGAACCATATTTTTGATAGAGATATTTTGATTTCCTAAGATTGTAGCAACTTTTGCTAACACTCCACTCTTATCTTCTACTTGAAGTCTCAAATAGTATCTTGTCTCAATATCCCCTTTTTGTGCTAGTTTTAACCCACCCTCTAATGGTGTTTTAAACCCAAGCATAGGTGAACCTTTCCCTTTTCTCGCAATGTCTATTAGGTTTGCTATAACAGCACTTGCAGTTGCATCACCACCAGCACCAGGTCCAATGTAAAGAGTTTCTCCTACTTTATCTCCAAGGACACTAATCCCATTCATCACACCATCCACTTTTGCAATCATATCAACAGTACTAATAAGTGCAGGATGAACTCTAAGTTCCACTTCATTGTTTTTATTGATTTGAGCGATTGTAAGTAGTTTGATTGAAAATCCAAACTCTTTAGCAAAATAGATATCTTCAGTTGATATATTTTGAATCCCTTCGATTAAAATATCTTCAGGTTTCACATCTATCCCATAAGCGATACTTGCTAATATTAAAAGTTTATGAGCAGCATCATACCCACCAACATCAAAAGTAGGATCAGCTTCTGCATATCCAAGCTCTTGAGCCTCTTTTAAAACATCTTCGTAAGCCACACCCTCTTTTATCATTTTTGTGAGCATATAGTTACAAGTTCCATTTAAAATACCCCAAATTGAGATGATATGATTTGCACTTAAACCATCCCTTAAAGCACTAATAATTGGAATCCCACCAGCAACACTCGCTTCAAATTCAAAAGCATTTTCCCCTGCTAATTCTTGAAGTTCATATCTATGGTATGCCAAAAGTGCTTTGTTTGCAGTTACGACAGATTTTCCATTTTTAAGAGCTTTTTTGACAACTTCATAAGCCTTATCAACTCCACCCATAAGCTCTACTACAATATCGATACTAGGGTCATCAAGTACCTCATCAACATTTGTAGTCAATGCAATCGAAACATCTCTTTTTTTATTTATATCACTTACCACCCCAATAGTAGGAACAAGTTCAACCCCAGCACGAGCTGTTATAATATCTTTATTTGCCTCAAGTATTTGACATACACTTTGCCCTACAGTTCCAACACCAACTATTCCTATTTTTAACATCTAATTTTCCTTTATGTTTGTTATATTCTTTTGACTTTGTTCAACCATTATTGTATCTCCAATCTCAGTAGCAATCATCAATGCTTCTTTAAAATATTTTAATGCTTTATCAAAATCGCTTTTGTTTTCATAAATAGCTCCAATATTATTTAAGCTGTAAGCCACTCCAATAAGATTTCCCATCTCTTTTTTTAATTTTAAAGACTCCTCCTGACATTCTAAAGCTTTATCCAAGTCACATTTTTCAGAATAAATAATTCCAATATTTCCTAAACTACTAGCAATTCCACCAAGATTTCCTATCTCTTTGTTTAGCTTTAAAGATTCGTTTTGATATTCTAATGCTTTATCCAAATCACCCTTTTCATAATAAATAGTTCCAATATTTCCTAAACTACTAGCAATTCCACCAAGATTTCCTATCTCTTTTTTTAGCTTTAAAGATTCATTTTGATATTCTAATGCTTTATCCAAATCACCTTTATACTGATAAATCACACCAAGATTATTTAAACTACTAACAATTCCACTTATATTTCCAATATTTTGTTGTATTTTTAAAGATTGATTTTGATATTCCGCAGCTTTATCCAAATTACCTTGAATATTATAAATATTTCCAATACTCCCAAGGCTAACTGCAATACCTTGAATATTTCCAATTTCTTGTTGTATCTTTAAAGATTTGTTGAAAAACTCTAAAGCTCTTTCTAAATCACCTTTAACTTTATAAATATTTCCAATGTTATTTAAACTGTTAGCAACTCCTCGAAGATTCCCTATCTCTTTTTGTATTTTTAAAGATTCATTATAAACCTCAAAAGCCCTATCCAAATCCCCTTTATTTTGATAAATATTTCCAATATTATTTAAATTATCAGCAACTCCTCGAAGATTTCCAATATTTTGTTGTATTTTTAAAGATTGATTTTGATATTCCACAGCTTTATCAAAATTACCTTGATTATTATAAATATTTCCGATATTTCCTAGATTACTTGCAATACCTTGATTATCTCCAATCTCTTGTTGTATCTTTAAAGATTTGTTGAAAAACTCTAAAGCTCTTTCTATGTCACCTTTGGTTTCATAAATATTTCCAATATTTCCTAGACTACTTGCAATACCTTGATTGTCTCCAATCTCTTTTTTTAACTTTAAAGATTCATTATAAAATTTTAAAGCCCTATCTATATCTCCTTTATTTCGATAAATAATTCCAATGTTTCCAAGTATTGCTGATATATAGTGAATACTATTAATTTTTTTTGCTATTTTCAAACTTTCATTAAAATATTTTAAGCTTTCATCTAACTTCGCACTATTCAAGGCTTCTTGTGCAATATTAAAAAGCATCTCCATTTTAATTTTCTTATTAAGATTTTTAGTTTTATTGATAGCGCTTTTGTATTCTTGTTTTAACTCTTCTAACTTATCATTTGTTTTCATTTCTGACTTGTCAAATCTATATGAATGATCATAAAAATTATAAGAAAAACTATTTCTTGAATAAAAATCATATCCATCTTGTTTAAGTTTTTCAAAACCAATCGTATCAAATATCACAATGATTTTTATTTTATTTTCAAAAATTGAATCCCTATGATAATTAAAATACTTTATCATCTCATTTATGTTTTTATTCTCAAAAAGATTAACAAGATAAAAACTATCAAATTCCTGTGTCTTTATAATCTGTCTAATTATATTATCTTCACAAACTTCTAATAATTTGATAGTTTTAAAATCCAGTAGATACTCACAAAAATAATCAGCAAGTTTTTGTGTATCTACGCTAAAAACTATAAGTGCTGAACTATTTCTTAAAAGTTCGATAGTC
The DNA here is from genome assembly GCA_945883785.1 of Helicobacter pylori PMSS1. Taxonomy (GTDB): domain Bacteria; phylum Campylobacterota; class Campylobacteria; order Campylobacterales; family Arcobacteraceae; genus CAIJNA01. Next base: position 3,151 of record CAMCYD010000039.1, on the reverse strand, counting down.
TTTGTTAATTTTTTTAATTCTAAATGCTCATTCGATGTTAAAATATTTTTTAACAATTTTATCCCTTGGCTTTTGTATTGTAAAATTCTAAAGATTTTACACACACTGGATTTATCTCAAACCAAGTATCACCATTAAAATATGCAAAAATTATTTCATTTGAAATAGCTTTTTCTAATTTTTGCAAATCATCGTTATCATAAATTGTGATTGATTTATCTTTTATTTGATTTAAAAAACTTCTTTGATTCATTACATAAGGAGATAATTCCCTTTGTAAATCTGTTGTTGCCTTATTAATCTCATCCACAGAGATAACATCTCCTTCTAAAACCAAAGATTTCAAAGCCCCTTGATGAATAAGTCTTATGAGCTGATTCATATTTGCACCACTTTGATTAATAACTTCTTTGATTGCTTCTTTTTCTATTAAATCTTGATTCTCAAGTCTTATTTTAATAACTTTTTCTAAAAGATTGATGTCATCATCATTTGGAGTTATTCCATCGCTATGTTTTAGTTTTAATCCAAACTCTTTTAATTCTCCAAATTTCACATAGTTAGAACGAACAATATGTATTGGCATTGTAATTATTTTTACTAAGTTTAAATCATTTAAAATTGGAAGTTGTGCATGATTTGTCTCTGTACTGATAAAAAGATGATTTACATCCCTTCGCTTTTCCAAATCATCTATTACAACTATTAATTCTCTGTTATATATGCTTTTGTACTCCAAAATAATACTATTTACCAATTTTATCAAATCCTCTTTTTTAAACCTAAAAAATTCAACAGCACTTTTAATAGCTTCATCAGCCAAACTATAAGAGGTTTCAAAATCAGCTTTTGACTCAAAAAAACCTAATATACTCCCTCCAATACCAACTTTTGTTCCTAATTGTAATTTTTCATTTTCATTTTTAACTTTTGTTATCTTTTCTTCTACTTCCTTGTTAAAAGTCTTCTCTAATTTTGATAATTCACTGATAAACTTTTCCTCTAACTTTTCGTTACCTCGGATAATAGAATAAGCAATATTGAATAAAATATCTGCTACATCAATTTTTGGTAAATACTCAAAATTTTTACGCCCATATATATATTTAAAATCATACTTATCTTTAATTTGTGGATAATTAATACTTAACATATTTAATGCTGAACTTTTACCGTTTCCACTTTGCCCAGCTATTAAAAATGTTTTATTATGAAGTTGCAGATTTTTTAAATTTAAGACAAATTCATACATTTGCTCTTTAAAAAGATCAACATAAAATTCTTGTGTTTCCTTAGTAATAGTATTACCTGGTTGAAATATATGAAATACCTCTTCAATATTTGTAGCTTTTTTCATAAAAATCCTTTTATTTATGCAAGTCTCTCTTTTAAAAGTTCATTTATTTTTTGTGGATTTGCTGCACCTTTAGAAGCTTTCATCGTTTGCCCTACGAAAAATGCGAACATTTTTTCTTTTCCACCTCTGTACTCTTCAACTTTATCCATATTTGCAGCCAAAATCTCATCTATCATAGCTAAAATTGCACCATCATCACTTACTTGTTTTAGTCCAAGTTTTTCGATAACTGCATCAACAGTTTCATCAAATTCCAGCAAATAATCAAGCACCTCTTTTGCTGCTTTTCCACTAATTGTACCATCTTCGATTCTTTTTACGATAGTCCCTAAAGTCTTAGCACTTACAGGTGAAGTTGCAACATTCATCCCCTCACTAAATCTCCCTTGAAGTTCAACTGTAAGCCAAGTTGTAGCAGCTTTTCCACTGATTCCAACGGAGAGCATCTCTTCAAAATAAGCTGCCATCTCTTTTGTGCTACAAATAACTCCAGCGTCATATACAGGGATTCCAAACTCTTTTACAAGTCTCTCTTTTTTAGCATCTGGAAGTTCTGGAATTTGACTAAATTCAGCAATCATCTCATCAGTTACGATAACTGGTAAAAGGTCTGGATCTGGAAAATATCTATAATCAGCCGCATCCTCTTTCCCTCTCATACTTCTGGTTTCTCCAGTTGCTACATCAAAAAGTCTTGTCTCTTGAACAACCTCTTTTTCATACACTCCATCTTCCCAAGCTTCAATTTGTCGATTTACTTCATATTTAATAGCTCGTTCGATAAATCTAAACGAGTTCATATTTTTGATTTCACATCTAGTATAAAGTTTCGCATCCCCTTTTGGACGAATAGAAACATTGACATCACATCTAAAGCTCCCCTCTTGCATATTTGCATCACTGATATCAATATATCGTACAATACTATGAAGTTTTTTGAGATACAACAAAACCTCTTCCGCACTTCTCATATCTGGTTCACTTACGATTTCTAAAAGTGGTGTTCCAGCACGATTTAAATCAACTTTTGAGTAATCTTTTTCGTGTGTATTTTTCCCAGCATCATTTTCTAAGTGAGCTCTTGTAACCCCTATAGTTTTGCTACTTCCATCTGGAAAATCTATCACAATTTCACCCATCCCAACGATTGGCACCTCAAATTGAGAAATTTGATATCCAGTAGGTAAATCTGGGTAAAAATAGTTTTTTCTATTAAAGATTGATTTTTGATTTATTTTTGCATTGATAGCAGTTCCAAGTGCGATTGCTTTATGCACTGCCTCTTTATTTAATACAGGTAATGCCCCAGGAAGACCCAAACAGATTGGACAAACATTGGTATTTGGTGTTGCTCCAAAACTTGTAGCACATCCACACCATAATTTCGTTTTTGTATTTAATTGAGCGTGAACTTCAAGCCCTATAATTGTTTCAAACATCTTTTTCAACCCTTGTTTTCATAATTTTGAGTGATTATAACCAAAGGTTACTAAGATTTTTATTACCAAATTTGTTCAACACTGCATATAAAATAATCATTAGAGCCACTTGCAAATTCAAAGATTTTGAGTATGAATAGTAGCAATTATTAGATTTTCACTTTAAAAATCACTTTTTGCTCCTTCGCGAATGGTTATTTTTAAAGGGCGAATTCGCATAGTAAAGGAATACCCTTAAAAATTAGTTGATCTTTTTATTTCAAATTTTGTTCAAATCAAGACCTAGATACAATAAACAATCAACTACTAAAGTTTAAGGAATTATCTGTGAAACACAAACATCTAAGTCTTGAAG
>CAMCYD010000038.1 GCA_945883785.1 Helicobacter pylori PMSS1 | reverse complement strand
CAAATTCAAAGATTTTGAGTATGAATAGTAGCAATTATTAGATTTTCACTTTAAAAATCACTTTTTGCTCCATGCAAATGGTTATTTTTAAAGGGGAAAGATGATGATTGAAACTGTTTATAATCATTTGTTTGAATTTGCAAGTGGCTCTAAAGTTTTATAAATTCTTTCTAGTTTTTGATACACATTCTCTAAAGAGATATTATCGCAAGTTTCAAGAGTTCGCATCATTACTACATTGTCTTCATCACTTTTTCCATCATAATGCCATACTTTTTTGTAAGTCCCCTCTTTGTAGCCATTGTCTTGTCTAAATTTATTCAAACAATTTTTCCCAATATACATTTTTTGTAGATTTGAAAATGACAATCCAGCAATTTTACAAGTTCTAAAAAATTGTTCAATAAATATCTCGTTAGCTCCATTTGGTGTCATATTTCCTGTTTGGATTGCAAGAGAGATATATGATAATTTTTCAGCCTCTTTTACTAATAATTTGATATCTACATCCTCTATTGCAATAGCTTCATAAATACAATGTGTATTTACAAGAGAGACAGCTTTTGGGATATTTGTCTCTTGCAAAATATAGCTCATCAAAAAGTGCCAAATATCCACAAGTTCTATATGAATATTTTCTAAATCTGGATTTGAAGCGATATTTTTCCAATGCTTCCAAGGAGTTGATTCGATAAGCTCCCCCACTTCCATATGGATGCATCTTAGCCAATTTATCTCTTTACCAAATTTATTAACTCCAAGCTCCCAGTTTGCTCCATTTGTCTCATCATTAAGTTTCTTTTGGAGTAGAAACATCTCTTCAAGTTTTGATGGAAAACTTGAAGATTCTTCTAATAGTTTTGCCAGTGGCAAACAATCTTCAACAACTGTATTTAAAGCACTATCTTCTTTTGGTATGTATTGCATTTTTCTCTCGTATGTTTTATTTATTTCTATATTTTTAAAAAAGAATCAATATTAGCTAATTTTTTCTTAAATATCTACACTGCATTTTATCGCTTTTGAAAGAGACAATATATCAACATTTTCTAAGCTTACCCCTGTTGGTACACCTTGTGCTATTTTTGTAAATTTAATATCATAAGGTTTCAATCTATCTTCAATATAAAAGATAAATGCATCATTTGCAAGACTTGGAGTTATCGCAAATAAGATATTTTGTGTAGCATTTTTATTGATTATTTTTTTTAATTTATCTAAGTTTTCTTCATCAAGATGTTCCAAAACAAAATAAGTTCCATCATATTGTTTAGAATCTTCTATGTTAAAGATATCTTTCGCAGATTGAACGATACAAAGTCTCTCTTTTGCTCTATCACTATCAAGACAAATATCACAAATCTCATGCTCACTCATCGAGTTGCATATCATACATTTTTTAATAGTTGCTATTGCATTTTCTATACTATGAGCTAATTTTAAACCACTATATGAATTTTCATATACGATATGATAAGCAAGTCGAAGTGCTGATTTCTTGCCGATTGAGGGTAGATTCTCAAAACTTTCTACCAAATCATAAAACTTATTAAGACCTTTTTTAGACAATTATCTCTCCATTTGTGAAAAAAATATAAGCGTGACTATAACTAAAAGAAGATAAAATCGCAACTTATTAAAAAATCAATAAACAATAAGTAGCCTATAATGGATTATACGAGGAGAATAAAATGATAAATATGTGTTATTATGAAATATTGGAGGTTTCAAAAAATGCCGACAAAAGTGAAATAAAAAAAGCATACAGACAAATGGCAATGAAATATCATCCAGATAAAAATCAAGGAGATAAAGAGGCAGAAGAAAATTTTAAGGCTGTAAATGAAGCGTATCAAGTGCTCGGTGATGATGAGAAAAAAGCACTATATGATAGACATGGAAAAGCTGGCTTAGAAGGTCATAGTGGAGGAAGAAACTCAGGATTTAGCGGTGGTTTTGAAGATTTAAGTTCTATGTTTGAAGATATGTTTGGCAATTTTGGTGGAAATTCTGGAAGACGAAAATCTCAAAAAAAATACAAATATAATATTGATACCGAAGTAAAAGTAATACTTGATTTCAATGAAGCAGTTTTTGGAACAAAAAAAGAAATTAAATTTAAATGCAAAAAAGCTTGTGCTTCTTGTAAAGGAACTGGGGCAAAAGATGGAAAATTAGCACCTTGCAAAACTTGTCACGGTCAAGGTCAAGTACATATGAGACAAGGATTTATGACCTTTGCACAAACATGTCCAACTTGTAGTGGTAGTGGAGAGTCAGCAAGTGAAAAATGTCAAAAATGTCATGGTAATGGCTATGACGAAGTGAGCGAAAATTTTGAAGTAAATATTCCTGAGGGAATAAATAACGGAAATCGTATAAGAGTGGGCGGAAGAGGAAATATATATGCTGATGGAAATAGAGGCGATTTATACCTTAATATTAGCGTAAAAGATGACTCAAATTTTATTCGACATGATGACAATATTTATATCGAAATGCCACTCTTTTTCACTCAAATAGTACTTGGAACTACACTTACAATACCTGGAATAAGAGGTGAATTAGAGCTTGTTGTACCAAAAGGGATAAAAGATAAAGAACAAATACAATTTAGAGGCAAAGGTGTCAAAAATGTAAATGGTAGAGGATACGGAGATTTTATCGTCCAAATTAAAATCCAATATCCAACTGAATTAAATAATGAACAAATTGAACTTTTAAATAAATTGCAAACTAGTTTTGGTTTGGAAAGTAAACCACATGAAGATATATTTTGTAGTATGTTTAAAAAAGTAAAGAAATGGTTTGACTAATGAATACTCAAATAAATGTCCAACCAAATATTAAACTAAAACCCATGGGTGACTATGGAACGAATTGTTATATTATCGATATCAATGGCAAACAAATCATAATTGACCCAGGTGTTGGAGCATTTCATTGGGTAAAAGAAAATGCAAAAAATCCAATTGCTATTTTAAATACGCACGGGCATTTTGATCATGTTTGGAGTAATGATGAGATAGCTCAATATTTTAAAATTCCAATTTATTGCCCAAAAGACGACTGTTTTATGCTCTCAAATGACCCTTTTTCACAAGGCACACCAAAAAGCAAAGCAAATTTTGAAGTAAAGCCAAACCAAACAATAAAACTTTTAGATACCAATATAACTTTTCTTCATTTTCCTGGACATACTCCTGGATGCAGTGTTATTGAGATTGGGGATTATTTATTGAGTGGGGATTTTATTTTTAATGGTTCTATTGGTCGAGTTGGTTTTCCTTTTTCAGATAAAAATAAAATGAAAGAAAGTCTCACAAAAGTGCTTTCTATTACAAAAGATTATATCATTTATCCAGGACACGGGAGTAAGACGACTTTAGCAAAAGAAAAGTCTTCATTGAAAGCTTGGCTTAACTATTTGTAAGTTAAAATTAATCACAAAATAAAAAATTTATTAGGCACCCCAATGAAAAATAAAATAACGATAAGAATGATTTTGCTTATGTTGGTCTTTGGTTTTATGACCATACTTGTAGAAACATACAATGCAAGAGAAGAGGGGATAAAAAATGGGCTTCAGAAAGCTGATGCTATAGCTGAAGTTGTTAAAAGCGGACTTACGGCACATATGATAAATGGAAATATGAGTCAAGTAAATGTGTTTTTAAACTCAATTTCTCAGACAAAAAATATAGATAAACTTTGGATTATTAGAGGCGAAAATGTTATCAAACAATATGGTAAAGCAAACGAACTTGTATCACCAAAAGACAGTATTGATGATCAAGTTATTCAAACTGGAGAGTCGTCTTTCAAATTAAATGAGACTTTCTTTTCAAAAGCTGAATTAAGAGTAACGATACCATACAAAGCTATTATTAGTCAAGATATAAAATGTTTACAATGCCATAATGTAAAAATAAATGATACACTTGGTGCCATAAGTATCGTCCTTGATGTGACTGATTTTAAAGACAATGGGATTAAAAATTCTGCAATAATAGTAATCATAACACTTTTAACAGTATTATTAATGATTTTTTTCATTAATAAACTCATAAATCCATATATTGAAACACTTGAAATTATTAGAAGCAGAATTGATGCAGCTTCCAATGGAGTATTTAAAAACATAACAACATTAAAAAATAAAGATACACCTACCGAAATGAGCGAATTAATCGACAAATACAATATTTTAACGGATAGTCTAATGAATACTTTTATGGATATTGATAATAAATTAAAAGGTTTTGTTGGTCAGACTGTTGATGCAAGTATCCAAGCAAACCCACTAGAAGAAGCAAATAATATTATAAATAATCTCTCTTATATCTATCAATTCAAAAAAGAGATTCAATTAGACAAAAGTAAAAAAGAGATTTATAGAAGATTGGGTCAAATATTTCAAAATCAATTTAAATTACATTATGTGAACATAGTTGAGATTACAAATAATGAAACAGCTGAAAAAGTATATCAACTTGGTGATTTAGATTTTTGTACAAGTACTATTTTAGGTGATCCAAAAGAATGTAGAGTTTCACGAAATGCAAATAATGTTTCATCGGTTGATTTCCAAAAAGCTTGCCCTTGTTTTATTAGTGATGATTATCTCTATTTTTGCATTGATATTGAAGTTGGACAAAACTCAAAAATAATTTTCAATTTTATCCTTAAAGATAAAGAAGCAATGAGTACCTTTAAGAAAAATCAATTATTCATAGAAAGCTATATTAAAGAAGTTGCACCCGAAATTGAAGTAAAAAGATTGCTTAAGGCACTTGAAGATTCTGCTTTAAAAGATGGATTAACTGGATTATACAATAGAAGATTTTTAGATGAGCATCTCAAAAAATTGATTCCTCAAGCAAAAAGAGAAGAGATAAATATTGGTCTTCTCATGCTAGATATGGATCATTTTAAAGCAGTTAATGATGAATATGGACATGATATTGGGGATAAAGTTCTTGTTGCTTTTTCACAAACTGTACAAGAAAATATTAGAGATTCTGATATAGCAGTTCGATTTGGTGGGGAAGAATTTTTAGTTCTTTTAGTTGGTATCAAAAGTGAGCAAGATGCTATTGATGTGGCAAATAAAATCAGAGAAAAAGTAGCACAAAATGAGATAGATGTGTATGCAGGAAGCACTATGAGAAAAACAATAAGTATTGGTATCTCAATGTTTCCACAAGATTCAACTTCAATAGTAAAAGTTATGAAATTTGCTGATTTAGCTCTATATGAGGCAAAAACATCAGGTAGAAATCAAGTCAAAAGATATAAGGAAAATCCAACCGATACACTAGAATTATTTTAAAAATCCCCTTCGAATTTTCCTTAGAGGAAGAGTTTTTTGAGCTCTTTCTCTATTTTTGTTTTTGTAATATCCTCTAAATGCATACTCTTTAAAATCTCTTTTGTAGCCGTTTCAGGGGCAAAACCATAGTATGCCATAAATCGTATAGCTCTTAAAAATCGGACACTATCCTCATCAAAACTCGCAAAATTCACAACCCTTAAAATTTTATTTTCAATATCCCCTACCCCACCACAATAATCATAGAGTTTATTTTCATAAATATGGAACATCAAAGTATTACAAGTAAAATCTCGTCTTTTGATTGCTTGGAGTGGATTATTTGTTCTCTTCATCCTAAATCCATGATATCCAGCACCCGTTTTGATTTCAATCCTAGGGAGCGAGATATCAATCCCTTCATAATTATAAACAAAAAAGTTTTTTGAAAGTTCACTTGCCCCTAGTTTTTCCATAAGGGTATAAAAAATTTCTTCCTCTACATCATACACTTCAATATCAATATCATCACTTTGCAGTCCTACGATTTGATCTCGTAAAAAGCCACCAACAATATAGATATTTTGAGTATAAGGGGCAAAAAAGGTTTTTAAAAAGTTGATTTTTTCTTTTTGAGAAGAGGAAAGGGTAAGTGAAAAATTTTCTGCTAAATACTCATTTTTCACTTTTTTCTTTCTTTTTATATATTGTTAGCGATAATATCACCCATTTTAGTTGTATTAACAACCTCTTTTGCATCAAAAGCAGCTAAATCGCCTGTTCTATACCCATCTCTCATGGCTTTTTTAATAGCATTATCAATAGCATCAGCAGCTTCAATTTCCCCTAAAGAGTATCTCAGCATCATACTAGCACTTGAAATTGTAGCGATTGGATTTGCTACCCCAAGTCCTGCAATATCAGGAGCAGATCCGTGAATTGGCTCATAAACAGCTGTTTTTTCACCCGTACTCGCACTTGGAAGCAATCCGATACTTCCACTCAGCATAGAAGCTTCATCACTTAAAATATCTCCAAAAATATTCCCAGTCAGGATGACATCAAATTGTCTCGGATTTGCAATAAGTTGCATCGCACAGTTATCAACATACATATGACTCAAAGCTACATCTGGATACTGAGCAGAAATTCTAGTAACCGTATCTCTCCAAAGTTGACTTACATCTAAAACATTTGCTTTATCGATAGAACATACTTTTTTAGTTCTTTGCCCAGCTAATTTAAAGGCAACATGGGCAATTCTTTCAATCTCAGGAACAGTATAAACCATAGTATTCCATCCTCTAAAATCATCTTTCCCTTTTGGTTCTCCGAAATAGATTCCACCAATAAGTTCCCTTACAACCATAATATCAACACCTTTGATAACTGATGGTTTTAAGCTACTTGCATCCACCAATTCGTCATACACCATAGCAGGTCTTAAGTTTGCAAAAACACCCATCTCTTTTCTAAATCGTAAAAGTCCAGATTCTGGTCGAAGCTCTCTTGGAAGATTGTCCCATTTTGTTCCACCAATAGCTCCAAAAAGACAAGCATCACTAGCCAAAACTCCATCTATTGTCTCTTGTGGAAGAGGATTTCCTGTAGCATCTATTGCACATCCACCCATCAAATATTCTTTATAGTCAAAATGTATATCAAATTTTTTCCCAACAACATTTAAAACTTTAATAGCTTCATCCACTATCTCAGGACCTATTCCATCCCCTTTGATGATTGAAATATTATAATTTGCCATTTGCTTCCTTTTTTGCATAATTCATCAATCCACCATCTGCTAATAACTCTTGTATAAATGGTGGAATTGGTGTGAAATCGTATGATTTCCCCGTATCCATATTTTCAATGGTTCCTTTATCTAAATCTATTGAAACAAGCTCACCCTCTTTTATTTCAAGGGCAGTTGGAAGTTCAAATATAGGAAGTCCCATATTAAAAGCATTTCTATAAAAAATTCGTGCAAAAGATGGTGCGACAATAGCTGCAACTCCAGCTGCTTTTAAAGCAATTGGAGCATGTTCCCTACTGCTTCCACAACCAAAATTTTCTCCAGCAACAATAATATCCCCATCTCTTACTTTTGAAGCAAATGTTGGATCGGCATCCTCCATCACAAACTTTGCTAAATGATGTGGGTCACTACTATTGAGATATCTTGCTGCTATTATCAAATCTGTATCGATATTACACCCAAAATTCCAAACTTTTCCTGTAATTTTATTCATTTTTATGACTTCCTTAAAAACTGATTTTGGCGGATTGTAGCCAACTTTTCATAAAAAAAAGATATAAAATGGTAGCTATAAGAAAATTTCGGTATAATCCTCACCTTATTTCAAAAGCAAAAAAAGGTTATAAAAATGGCAGTTAAAGATATAAATAAATCTATCGAAAAAATTATTAAAGAGAACAAGGACGATATATTAACCTATGAAAGTTTAATAAAAATATTTCCAAAAGCCCCTACATCACTTTTGGTCAAGAAAATTTTAGCACAGGCTCAATTATTTAACACAACACTTATTAGTTCAAAAGAGTTAGCAAAAAGACTCAATAAAAAAGAAGCAAAAAGAAAAGTCGATGCAAGAGAGAAACTAAAAAATGCAACAGATGGGGAACATTTTGATCTTCTCAAAGACAGAGAACAGCTCGAGTGGTCAAGAAGTGATTCTCCTGTGAGGATGTACTTGCGAGAGATGGGAAAAGTAAATCTTCTCACAAAAGAGGAAGAAGTTGATATTAGTAAAAATATGGAACAAGGCGAAGATGCTATTTTAGACGCAATCTGCTCTGTTCCTTATTTGATTGATTTTATACTTGAATATAAAGAACCACTTGTGAATCGTGAGAGAAAAGTAAAAGAATTATTTAAAAGCTTTGACGATGATGAGGAAGAAAGTGGAGACGATCTTGATGAAGCTTTGGACGAGCTGGAAGAGGAAGTTGAAGAGATAGAGGAAGTAGAAGATACAGACGAAGAGAAAAAAGAGAAAAAAAATAAAAAGCTAGATAAACGAGCTGAAAAAATCGTTGAGGCTTTCAAAGAACTAGAAAAAGCTAAAAAAGAGTGGATGAAATTTATCTCTAAAGAGGAAGCTAAAGGTGATGATGAAATTGAAATAATGGTATTTGATTTGGCTATCGCATTTAGAAAAAGAACACTAAAAGATGCTCTAGTCAATCTTGGACCCACAAGTAAACTTATCACAGAAATTGTAAAAGCTATGGAAACAGCATTGCATAGCGATGTAGGATTTGATAGCGAACTCAAAAGATTGGAATACAAGCTACCGCTTTTCAATGAAACTTTACAAGAAAACCACCAAAAATTATTAAAAAATATCTTAAATCTTTCAAAAGTAGAGATCACTAATCTAGTTCCAGAAGCTACAATGGTTGGAACATACATGGAGATAAAAAAACTTTTCCAAACAAAAGAGGCCAGTAAAGGTGGATTTGACCTTGAAGAGGAAGAGCTCAAAGATATTTTGGAACAAATTAAATTAGGTAAAAAAATTACTGATGAAGCAAAAACAAGGATGGCAAAATCAAATCTTAGACTTGTTGTCTCTATCGCAAAAAGATACACAAATAGAGGTTTACCATTTCTTGACTTAATCCAAGAGGGAAATATCGGGCTTATGAAAGCAGTTGATAAATTTGAATACAAAAAAGGGTACAAATTCTCAACATATGCTACTTGGTGGATTAGACAAGCAATTTCAAGAGCGATTGCTGACCAAGCTAGAACTATTAGAATTCCAATCCATATGATTGAAACAATCAACAGAATCAATAAAATCATACGAAATGGTATTCAAGAAAATGGAAAAGAACCATCGGTTGAAAGAATTGCAAAAGAGGTTGGGCTCACTGTTGATAAAGTAAAACAAGTGATCAAAATCACAAAAGAACCAGTTTCTCTGGATGCTCCAATAGGAACTGAAGATGATGGGAAATTTGGAGATTTTGTGGCAGATGTCAATGCTTCGACACCAATGGATGACATTATGAAAGATGATTTAAAGGCTCAAATTGACCAAATTTTAGGACAATTAAACGAAAGAGAGCAAGCTGTAATCAGAATGAGATTTGGACTTTTGGAAGATGAAAGTGATAGAACTCTTGAAGAAATTGGAAATGAACTAAATGTCACAAGAGAAAGAGTAAGACAAATTGAAAGTTCAGCTATCAAAAAACTAAAACATCCAAATGTTGGTAGAAATCTTAAAAATTATGTGGAAAGTTAATCGCCAAGATTAACTTTTTATCACCCTTAATTCAAACTGTTCAAAACTTTTCCCTTTAAATTTTTTTCATCAGCTAATCTATTTAATAGGGAGGATGATATTTATACCAAATCAAACATGAGGATTCTTATCCGACGATATTGATACGAAGCTTTATGTTTTGTGATTTTATTTTTGATCAAAATTGCTAAATTCAAGTAATATAAGTTGATTTTTGATAGAATTTTATACGAAAACATGCAAAGGATTTTATAAAAGTGTACATTAAAAATTATATATTCTATGTGCTCTTTTTGCTTACATTTAATGGTGCTGTTTATTTTATGAGCGAACAAAACCTACTTAATACTAAAAATGCTGCATTAGAAAATAAATTAGATATTTTGTCTACTCACTACAAAATATTATTAGATACTCAAGCTAAATTTGCTGATACTGCTTATGCACTTACCGTCAGAAATGAGAAAATAATAGCGATTTTAAAAGAAGCTATTATTGCAACTCCACAAAGACAAAATGAACTAAGAGAACAATTTCATGACTTAATCGTTCTAGATTATGCTATTTTTGAAAAAGAGGGGATTTCACAAATTCATTTTACATTTCCTAATAATCATTCGTTTTATAGAGTTCGTAAACCTTCAAAATTTGGAGATGACTTAACTGGTATTCGAAAAGATTTTGAATACACTAACCGAACAAAAAAGATTTATAGAGGTTTTGTTCAAGGGAAAACAGACTATGCATTTAGAAATACATACCCAATTTTTGACAAAAATCATAATCATATAGGGGCGATGGAGGTCTCTTTTGCGAGTGATAGTTTTCAAACATATCTCAATCATCTAAGTGGTATCCATTCTCATTTTCTAATTAATGAAAATATTTTTGGGAAGAAAGTTTGGGAAAGAGAAGATTTTATATCAAATCATTTACAAAGTGCTGAAAACAAAGAATATATGCTAGCACTAGGCGATATTCATACAAAAAAAACTTGTGTCAAAGACAATAGTCTAAGGCTAGCTCCATATAGTAAAGAGATAGCTACTAAAATGTCTAAAGGGAAATCTTTTGGTATTTTATTGGAAGCAAGTGATTTTTTCAAAGAACCACAGGTTGCCTCATTTTTATCATTAAACAATAATTCAAATGATAATGCATCAGCTTACATCGTATCGTATGTAGAGATTAAAGCCTTGTCATTAGCACTGAAGAATTTTGTATATATTAGAATCGTTATGTTTTTTGTATCACTTTTGATACTCTATTTTATAGTAAGACAACTCAAATCACAAGAGAAATTGAAACAACTTATGATTCAAGAACAAGAGAATGAAAAAATTAATCAGTTACAACAACAACAGATATTTGAGCAAACAAAACATGCTCAAATGGGGGAGATGATAGGTAATATTGCTCATCAATGGAGACAACCACTAAGCCTTATTAGCACCTCTGCTAGTGCTATATTGATAAAAAAAGAGTATGGAATACTTGAATCTAAAAACGAAGATGAGATGCTTGAAACTATTATACAAACTGCTCAGCACCTCTCGACCACAATCAATATTTTCAGAGACTATCTCAAAGAAACTAAAGAGCTTCAAGAGGTGATTTTACAAGAAAAAATTAATAGTGCGATAGATATTGTAAAAGCATCTTTGGAAAATCACTTTATTAAGATTATTAATGAAATTGACACAATTCCACCTATAAAAATAACTATGATAGCAACAGAGTTAGGAGAGGTGGTCATCAATATTCTTAATAATGCAAAAGATGTCATGGTAAGTTATGAGACAGAGGAACCATTTGTAAAAATAACTCTAGAAAAAAATGATACCGACGCTGTTATTACCATATCAGATAATGGTGGTGGAATACCACAAGCAGTATTACCAAAAATATTTGACCCGTATTTTACTACAAAACACAAAAGTCAGGGGACAGGTCTAGGTCTTTATATGAGTAAAGAGATAATTGAAAAACATTTAGGTGGAAAACTTGAGGCATTTAATAATAATCTGGGAGCAGTATTTAAGATAACTTTACCACTCTAAAATTTAATGGGCTGACCTCATTCGGTATCATTAGGTGAGTGAAGCCAATCCGTATGATAGGGTGAAGAAAGTCGCGAGTACGGTTATTGGGAGAGGATGTTATACTAAATCAACAATAAGCCTATTTAAATTTTGACAAGCTAGCTTGATATGTAATATGGAAAAAATTAAAAACTTTGATTGGCGAATTCGCATCATTAAAAAGACCAAAATTCAGAAAAACTCAAGATTAATACCATTTAAAACAATAAATGGTATAAGAAAAAGACTTAACAATTTATATTTTTAAAGATATTTTAAGTTCAATAAGAAATTAAAATGCAACACTTAAAAATTGATTTACTCTCAAAGATTAGGATAGATACTATAGTAGAGCGATAAGTACCTCCAACTCAGTAATCTCTACTTTACCTTTAATATGTTATCTTTCACTCATGAAAAATATATTTACTCTACAAAACATCTTTCTTATTAGTTTTTTTCTCGCATTTTTGAGTGGTTGCACGGCAATAAATCACCCATACAATGATTTCAAAAATATCTCACAAGGAAATTTTAAAAAAGCGCAATGGACTGAGTTAAAAGAATTTGAATCAGACGATTTAGATGAAGCATTTATGGTTTTTAAAAAAGGATGCCAAAGTTCTAAAAACAGCTTACAAAAGTTGTGTGAATTAGCCAAAGATACAAATAACTCCAAAAGTTTTTTTATCAATAATTTTGAACCTTACAAACTTTATGATAATTCAAATAATGACAAAGGGCTTATTACAGGATATTTTGAACCACTTTTATATGGAAGTCGTGAAAAAATAGAAAAATACAAATATCCAATCTATAAAACTCCAAAAGATTTAGTAGTTATCAATTTAAAACAATTTTCTTCTGAACTTCCAAAGAAAAAACTTATAGGAAAAGTCGTTGAAAATCAATTTATCCCCTACGATACAAGGGAAGAGATAACCAAAAGAGAAGATTTAGAGCCTATTTGTTACGTGGATAATAAAGTTGATTTGTTTTTTTTGCATATTCAAGGAAGTGGTCGAGTACAATTAGACACAAATGAAACTATCAATATTGGTTATAGTGGACAAAATGGAAGAGATTATTTTGCTATCGGAAAACAACTTGTAGCTAATGGAGAGATAAAAAAAGAGGAGATATCACTTCAAACTATCAGAAAATGGCTCGAAAGTTATCCAGATAAAAGTGAAGAAATTTTAAATCTCAACAAAAGTTACATCTTTTTTGAAGAGTCAAATACAAGTGCTTCTGGTTCACTTGGGGTAGAACTTGTAGAAAAAAGAAATATAGCTGTCGATACGAGTATCATCCCACTTGGATATCCTGTATTTTTAAAAACTACCAATCCAATTACAAAAGAAAAAATAAACCGATTGGTTGTAGCGGCTGACACTGGTGGCGCTATCAAAGGGGAGATTAGAGCTGATTTCTTTTTTGGTTTTGGGAAAAAGGCTGAGGAACTTGCTGGGATTATGAAAGAGGAAGGGAAGATGTATATTTTTATCCCTAAAAAATAGAGCTTTTTTTGTTTTATGCTATAATTTTTACATCTTTGATTACGAGAAATAAGATAAAATTAACCCCAAAGAGAAACAAATGATATACTGTACCGCAGGGAGAAAAGATGATTCATTTTGATCTTTCACTTACTTATTTCCAAATGTATCTGCTTATTATCAATTGCATCTCTTTTGTAGTATTTGGATTTGATAAAATTCAGGCACTAAGAAACAATACAAACACCAACAGAGTTCGCGAAAGAACTTTGTTGGGTTTGACCCTTATTGGTGGAACATTAGGTGGATTATTAGCAATGTTACTTTTTAGACATAAAATTAAAAAAGTATCTTTTATTTTACAATTTTTTGGAGTTGTTGGTATTCAGATTTTTGCTGGATACTATTTTAACAAGTAGTTGATTTTATATTTTTAAAGAAGGTTTGCACAAATGATTACAATATATGTGGATGGAGATGCTTTCCCAAATCTACTCAAACCAATTTTATTTCGTTCAATTGAAAGATTACAATTAAAAACTATTGTTGTTTCAAATAAAAAAATAGATATTGGAAGTTCCCCTCTTATCACTTCTATCATCGTGGATGCTGGGGCTGATGAAGCTGACAATAAAATTGTAGAACTTGTCAAAGAAGGAGATTTGGTCATTACAGCGGATATCCCACTTGCAGATAGGGTTATTACTAAAAATGCCCATGCAATTGATCATAGAGGGGAACTTTATAGTGTTGATAATATCAAACAATACAAAGCTGTGCGAGACTTAATGGAGCAAATAAGACAAAGTGGAGAGATAACCAAAGGTCCAAAACCTTTTGGCATCAAAGATACTCACGAATTTGCCAATCAACTCAATAGTTTTTTAGCAAAACATTGTAAAAAGAGGTAATCCCCTCATAACTTTTAACACCCTCCTCTGAGTGCACTTCGAGCTACTTTATCTACATCAGAAAATATCCTATCGATATCATTTTTTAGATTTTTTTGTTTATGCCCCTCTACTTTAATAAATTCATAGTGTGTGTTATCGATTGCTGTAAAAAATCGTTGATACAAAAGATGGTTGGCGGTTGTTTTTGGTTTAGTTGTTTGAGAACTTTGAAAGAGGAGTTTTTCTCTTCTTGATGGTAACGATATGATATTTTGGCAATCGGTGTAGATTATGAAACTACCCTCTTTTCCTATCTCCTCTAGTGCCCAAAGGAGTGTTTCTAACTCAAGTTTTGTAGAGGATGTATCTTGAAACATTTTTATTTTTATCTCATTTTGATTGATTGGAAAAGAAAGGTTTTCTACTACAAGATAAGCCCCATATCCTACTTTTGATTTTGGATTGACACTTCCATCAACAAAAAGATATTTTTTAGTCATATTTGATTATAAACTCATCTTCAAATATCTCTTCATGTTCCAATATTTCTATTTTTTCTACGATGCTATTTGGGGAACCTATTTGAAGTATTTCGATAAATCTCTTATGCTCTTGTATTGTAGTTACTGTGATTACTGATTCTACATCCCCATTTGGAAGGTTTTTTACATATCCTTTAAAGTTCTCTTTTTGGGCATTTTCACAGATATTTTTTCTATAATAAACCCCTTGAACTCTCCCTTTTGAGATAAATTTATAACTTTGCATTTTCTAAATCCTTTTTGTTATTTGCTCTATTTTATTGTTTTATCGATAAAATTCATGTGTCTTTTTGTCGTAAAATCCTCTCATAACACATAAATCCAGACATTATAGCAGGACTAAAACCACCTGCTATCACAAATTGTCCTGTGAAATAAAGATTATCTATTGTATCAGATTTGATTTTTGGCATCCTAAAAAACTGTTTTGGAGATGGTTTATAGCCGTATGCTGTACCGTTTGGTGTTTTTATATAACGAACCATAGTTTTTGGAGTTGCAACTTCAGCAAATTCGATGATTTCTCTGATTTTTGGGTAGTACATTTCGAGTTTATCAAGGTAGGTTTCCAAGAATAGCTCTTTTTGTTTTTTATAATCCTCTTCATTAAATTTATCCCAATTTTCTAGTGTATCTATCAAACAAATCTCTCCAAATGATTTGCTATTTTCCACTAAGCCAGCGTCAATTTGTGAATAATCGACAAAAACAAAAGGTTTTTCATCTGTGATAATAAAATTTGAATAAGCTCCTTTTTCATAAAATTCTTTTAAATTTTTCGAAAATCCAAGATAGATAGTTGTAATTGACTCTGCGATTTGTTTTGTCTCTTTGTAGGTTATATCAAAAAGTTTGTAGGTATCAAGTGGGGAAATATTGGAGATGATAATATCAGCATCTAGTGTAATATTTTCATTTTTGACACTATATGTCACTTCTTTTTTTGAAGCTTTTATGACGATCGCTTTTGTGATAACATTCCCACCATTGTGTGTGATAATATTTGCCAAATACTCACTTAATTTATAGCTTCCACCTTTAATAAAATATCCTCCACCCTTATAATAAGAGCTTTGAGCAACTGCATGCAATAAAAAGCTTAAAGTATCAGGTGTGTCGTTGTAGTACTGAACATTTGCATTTAATATGAGCTTGAGTTCCTCGTTTTGTGTCAAATTATCAAGCACCTCTGTAACACTTTTATTTTTGTATTTTAAAATTGGGAAAAAAAGAAATGGGAAAAATATATAATGGTACCATTTGAGATTTGAGAGTTTATCAAAACAATCTGATATTGAAAAAATGATTTCAAAATACTTGTCAATCGTTTGTATTTCAGTTGGAAATCTTTCTTTGAGTACATTTTTACTATTTTCTACACCATGAGGCATTGTAAATTCACCAAATTTACTATTGATTTTAAAAAATTCGTTTGGCTGTATAAACTCTATATTTTTGTAAATATCAAGAATATCAAATATTTGTTTGATAGTAGAATCACTAAAAACTCCATCCATCTCATGAAGCCCAGCTTCACAAGTAAATCCACCTTTTCGCTTAAATGTTGTAGCACAACCCCCTACAATATTGTGTTGTTCAAGTAAAGTAACCGAGTATCCTTTTTTTGCTAACAATGCCCCTGATGTGAGCCCACCAAGACCACCACCGATAATTACAATTTTTTTCATAAATTTCTCCTCAAGTTTGTAAAATATTACAAGATAAAAAATAAGTTGTCATTCACCTATGTTAATTTTATAAATTTAAAACCCTAAAATTTAATAACATTTATATCTTTCTCTTTTAAATTATCTTCTATAGTCTAAAAAGTTGCTTTTGAGTCACAGAGGGTAAAAAGTAAAAAAGTTGGGTCATCTCTATCAAACCCTTTGAGGTAATCTTTTGTATCTATAAGATGTTGTTTTATCTTTTTATCATCGATTATTTTGAGATTTGTTTCTATCCTTAACATCTTAGAAAAATCAGCTTTAAGATAACACAATTCGCTTTTACTATTGTGTTGTATCTGTTTACCAACACTTTTTGTAGATGAGGTTGTAAAATAAAATCTATCATCGATGATGTTTGTTAAAAAGGCTCTTGTATGAGGTTGCTCTCCTTGACAAGTTGCGATATTACAGATTGGATTTTGTTTGATAAATTCTACAATATTGTGATAGTTCATACTTTCCCCTTTATTTTTTTATAATAGTAATCAAAAAATGGGTAAAAAAATAGGACAAAATCATCAAAAACTATAACAATATTCTTATTTATTTCTTTGCTGAAACTCTTTTGGTGTTTCGTTGTAGCTGTTTTTAAAGATTTTTAAAAAATAAGATGGTGAGTTAAAACCACATTGCCTTGATATATCGGTGATAGTTAGCTTCTGAGATAAAAGCATCTTTTTTGCATTTTGCAGTCGTATATGTGTGAATTTTGGATATTGATAGTTTTTGTATCGAAAGAAAATGGTTCATTTGTATAAAGTTGCAAAGCTTTTTGAAATCGAATCTCATCTATAAAAAGAGCACAATATTTTGGTGGTATGTAGTTTTGTATCTCGTGGTGTGGAATATTTGGTGAGAGACAAAACATACTTTGGGGATAACTCTCAAACCTCTTATCAGCCACATAAATCGTACCTTGGTCATCGTAACTCACCACAAACATATAGGAAGGATGGGTATGCGATGGAGTGATAGCATAACCACAATTTCCCCCTATGGGGATAAAAATCCCAAACCATTTATAAATATAACTATCCACAAAAGAGAGATTTTCTTTTGTGATGGCATCGCCGACTAATCTTTTTATTGTTTCTAAACTCATTTGAGCCTTATTTTAATAATGTTTTTAATTTTCTACCACTTACTATCTTCACTCTTATTTTCAAAACCGTTGGTTGTATTGGTTATTCATAAAGTTCCTGTTCTTCTTTTATTTAGTTCTAAAATATTCCAAGTCTTTTTATCATTCATATAAAAACATACAAAAAAAGCATTAGTTACTGTTTTAGATATATTATTATTCAATAGGTATTTATTCAATGTTTTATATGTCCCAGAATGTGCAACTATAATAAAGTTGTTATCATTAATTTTTTTATATCCTCTAATTGTATCTCGTTGATATACATAAAGTGTTTGCCCTCTATAAAAACATTTTTTGTTGTAGTTAGGCTTTTTTTTAGCTTGAAAAACTCCAAAATCTCTCTCTTTAAAATTATCAATTATTTTTATAGGAATATTCAAGTATTTTGAAATAATTGTAGCTGTCTCAAGAGCTCTTTTAAGTGGGCTTGAATAAATAAGAGAAATATTTTGTTCATTTAAAAGATATAAAGATTGATTAACTTGCTCAATACCTTTTTTATTTAAAGAAATATCATAAAGTCCTGTATATCTTTTTTCTTTATTAAAATCTGTTTCTCCATGTCTAATAAAGTAAAATTTCTTTTTATAAGATAAGGGCATGATGAATAGGATGATTTTTATCGTATGTTTTTTCTAATAATGAAGCTAAAGAACATGAAAATTCTTTACTCTTCTCTTTCATTTCTACAAAAATTTTTGGATTCTGCTCTTTATTATTCTCTTTTTTTGCTTTTTCCAATTCTTCTCTAACACTATGCTGTGAGATATTGTCTAAAAAGTAATTATATAACTCAAAAACATTATTTTCTGTATCTTCTTTTGCAATATATTTGATACGTTCTAAAGGTGACATATCTAAGAGTTTCAAAGTTTTTGAAATTTTATCTTCTCTTGCTTCTTGTACAGTATTTGCAATAGTGAGTATTCCTCCAAAATAAAGAAGTTTTCTCGAAAATGTTAATTTGATATTTCTAACACCCCACTCTTTTCCTTGTTCACTGACTTTATACTCAAAATCTGTTGTCATGGTTCTATAAAATCTAATAATATCATTAAGAAAAAATCGGCTTAATTGTCCTTCTAAGACTGTAGACTTTACATATTGTTCGACTAATTTTTTTCTAAATTTATTGAATAACTCATCGTTGTATAAACATTTTCCTTCTAATAAAAAAAGCATACGACGAGTAAATTGAATATTGCTATCATTTGAACCACCAATATTGGTCGTTAAATCATTAATTTTTACAATAGCTTCAAATCCAAAAGTTCCAGTATCTCCAGAATCTTTTTTTATATATTTGTTTACACTATCTCCCATCAATTTTTTAAAATTATTTGTTAATTCCAAAGTTCCATTGGCTTCAAAATACTTTGTATTAATTATTTTATCTTCCGTTATGATAAAATAATCTAAATCAGAAGCTTCAGAAGCTTCACATCTTGCAAATGAACCAGTTGTTGCTATACAAAATTGCTTTGATTGAATTAATGATTCAAAATCACTTTTTAAGTTAGGGCGAATTCGCATCATTAACGAATACCCATTGCCAACATTCTACCATCCAAACCTGTCAATTCACTAAAAACCTCGTAAGGTGTTTTAAATCCTAAACATTTTCTAGGACGAGAATTCAACTTGTCAACTGCTCTTAAAACCTCTTCAA
>CAMCYD010000037.1 GCA_945883785.1 Helicobacter pylori PMSS1 | reverse complement strand
CCAATTTCCATGCACTATAATATTTAAAGCACCCTCTTTGTCTCCATCTGCTTTATAAAACTCTATACATTCTCCATCGGCATATATAAAATTGCCACCTTTTTTTGCTTCACATGCTTCTTGAATTTTTTCATCAGCCATCAAACTTGCTCCAACTACAGAACAAAAACTCATTATAAATACTAATTTTTTATACATATTATTCCCCGATTTTTGAAATATTTTTGGGATTATACAAACACTATCTTAAAGAAATCTCTAAAAATAAATCTTATTTTATAAGTGATTTTCGCATAAATTTTGGAAATTCTTGATTTCTATTTCATTTTATAAAATAAGCTAGCATAACCCTCTTTTCTTTTGTTAAAAGCACTTTTAGTAAAATTATTTTTAATATCTAAAATATCAATAGCCAAACAATTATCATCTTTTCGCCCTATTCTTCCGAGATATTGGATAAGTCTTCCACTGTATGATATAGGAGTTGCAAAAATGATAGTATCAAGATGTGGGAAATCAATCCCCTCTCCAAAATAGGATGTTGTCGCTAGCACTAAATTTGCATTCTCAATTAATTGAAAATTTTCCTCTTTTTGTTTTTTATTCAAACTTCCATGAATGGCTACATACTTCATTTTTTCCTCATCTAATACTATTGAAAGATTATTTATATGCTCAATTCTATCTGTCAATACAAGGATTTTTCTTTTTTTATGAAGTTTAATTTGTTCTGCGATGAGTTTATTTCTCTTGATATTATTGATTATTTCCCCAATGAGGTCATTAAAATTATCACATTCACTCTCAAAATCACTCTCGATTATGTGTACTATTTTGCTATTTGTTTTTTTTGATTTTACTTCATACGAAATATTACCAAGTTGTTGAAACAGTATTGGTTCCATCTCGTCTTTTCGATTTGGCGTAGCACTTAGTCCCAAAATATATTTGCCATAAAACTGCTTAATGATATTTTCAAAAGTAAGTGCTGGAATATGATGGCACTCGTCAACTATTACAAAAGAGTAGTTCTGGATAATGAGCGGATGATTTTTCAAACTCTGCATAGTTGCGATATCAAGGCGATTGTTGAGTGTATTTTTACTCTGTCCCAAAATTCCAATCTCTTTCTTGTCCATTTCAAAATACTGAACAAATCTATCAATCCACTGGTCAAGCAACATATTTTTATTGACAATCACAAGAGTATTTACCCCTCGGAGCTCTATCATCTTGGAAGCAATAAGTGTTTTTCCAAACCCTGGAGGTGCCACAAAAATAGAAAAATCTTTTTTCTTAATAGCCTCAATTGAAATATTTTGTTCCTCTCTTAAAACATACTTCATTTTTGGAAATGTCTTGTGCACAATCAATCTTTCATCTTTTATTTGATATTGAAGAGTGGCATTATTTAAGGTAGTTATTACATCTCTCATAAGCCCTCTTGGAAGTTTTAGAATATTTCCAGTGAGTTCAAAGTTGTAAATATTTTTTGGTGTATTATAAATTGGTTTTCGTAAATTTTGCAAAACTTTGATTTGGGGATTTGGAAAAATAGCTAGATTTTTTAGTTCATTTATTACCAAAGATGATAAATTAGAAGTTGAAATATAAATACTATCTTTCAAAACAAAAGAAAAAGTAGCCATTTTTTCAAGACTATTTTCAAGAGTTTTGATTTTAAATTCTAACGCCTGTTTCTCTTTATAAAGACTTTCGAGCTCTCTCTTTATTGTTTTCATTGTGATTTACTTATTTAGTGTTGTATAAATGTCGCTGAAAATCAACAAATAATCCGCTAATATTTGCCACATTACCTAAAATTACTTTGGCATCTTCTAGTGATTGATATTTACTTTCAAGCAAAATAGGAAGTTTTTTTCTATCGAGTTCCCAAACTCCATCTTCCATATAGCGACTTAAAACATATTCAATAAACTCTTTTTCCTTTTCATTTAAAAATTCAAAAATAGTATCCCTTGCAGAATTTACTCGATTTTCTCTGCTAATAGGCAAAATACTACTATCTAAAACATATTCTAAAACATCAAAAATATCACTATTTTCAGCATCTAACAACTTCTGTAAAGTTTTCAAATCCTCCTTTCCAAATCCAGCATTATCAAGTTTTTCAAGTAAACCAGCACGGGCAACTGGCTCACTCCAAAGTTTTCTAAGCTCCTCTTCACTTGAAAAAAAGTTAGGTAATTCCCCAAAAAGATTGTGCAAAAACTCCTCTGACGAAATGGGTTTGCCATCAGCTCCCCAAAAAGATGTGCCTATCATATGCTGAATTTCAAGCTCTTTACCATTTCTGAGTTTTACTTTTATCTTTTGTTTTTTTTCACGCTCCTCTTTTTTTTCTTTTTCCTCAGGCATTTCTTTTTTTTCTATTGGCTTTGGAGGCTCTTTTGGTTCAGGCTCTATCGGTTCTCCATCCCACTCAGGGTCTAAAAACCTCTGATACGCATCCACAAAATCATAAATGGTAAAAAACTCTTTCCCCTCAAAAAGCCTCGTTCCACGCCCGACTATCTGTTTAAACTCTATCATCTGTTTCACAGGTCGCATGAGGACAATATTACGGATATTTCTAGCATCTACTCCCGTGGA
Organism: Helicobacter pylori PMSS1; assembly: GCA_945883785.1. Classification (GTDB taxonomy): domain Bacteria; phylum Campylobacterota; class Campylobacteria; order Campylobacterales; family Arcobacteraceae; genus CAIJNA01. The sequence goes on along the minus strand of CAMCYD010000037.1, from coordinate 16,610 downwards.
GAGTTTTTGAGAAGTGGTCAAAACGGTAGGAATGAGCTTTTCATTGTCCTGAAACTCTCGCAAAAATTGCTCTCCTATTTCGCCATCATTCGCCGTCACTCTTACGCAGTAGTTACTATTTTTGCTCTGCTTTTTGTTTTGGTTTACGAGGTCACGGACAAGAGCCGCATGTTCTTGCGTGGCACAAAAAATGATAGTTTTTTCATTTTCATTTGCCTCATTCATAAAGATTTTTACCCGCTCCTCTTCTCTGGCTTTTATCTCGATGATTTTGTTAAAATCTTCCTCTTTGTAGAGTTTCCCCTCTTCGATTTCGCCCTCAATGATGTTGTCATCGCTGGTAAATATATAGTCATCCAGTGTTGTTTTGATTCGTTTCACTTTAAAAGGTGTCAAAAAGCCGTCGTTAATCCCCTCTTTGAGCGAATAGATGAAAACTGGCTCACCGAAATAGGCGTAAGTATCAACATTGTCTTTTCTCTTTGGCGTAGCTGTCAAACCCAACTGCACGGCATGTGCAAAATACTCCAAAATCGCTCTCCAATTTCCCTCATCATTCGCACCGCCACGGTGACACTCATCGATAATGATAAAATCAAAATAGTCTGGTGGATACGCACCAAAGTAAGGTTGGCTCTCTCCATTTTCATTCACTCCGCTCATAAACGACTGAAAAATAGTAAAAAAGATGCTTCCATTAGTAGGAACTTTTTTACTCTTTTTTATCTCTTTTGGTTTTATGCGAACAAGTGCATCTTCAGGAAATGCCGAAAAGGAGTTAAAAGCTTGGTTTGCCAGTATATTTCTATCTGCCAAAAACAAAATGCGTGGTCGTCTCGCACCGTCTCGTTTGAGATTCCAGCGGGTGTGAAAAAGTTTCCATGCTATTTGAAAGGCGATGGCTGTTTTTCCCGTTCCCGTGGCAAGTGTAAGAAGTATGCGGTTTTTGTTTTTTGCGACTGCTTCGAGGGTGTTTTTAACGGCTATTTCTTGATAGTAGCGTGGTTGCCATGTTCCGCTTTTGCTCTCGTAAGGAACTGAGCCAAATTTATCTCTCCACTCGTTTTGGTCGGAGTAAGTTTTTTCCCAAAGTTCATCGGGCGTTAAAAAATTTGCAACAAGTTCTTCTCTTCCCGACTTGAGACAAATGCTATAAATCTCTCTTCCGTTTGTGGAGTAAGTGGTCTCAAGTTGGAGTTTTTGTGCGTAAAGTTTGGCTTGTGCCACGCCCTCACTCACTTCAAGCTCATCACTCTTTGCTTCAATGACGGCGAGTTTTACACCCTTGTACACCAAAATATAATCAGCGATAAGCGGTTTAGCTCTTCCACCACCTACTTGAATACGCCCATCGGTAATACGACAAACATCTCGCTCTCGAAGCACTTTGGACTCAGGAACTACGCCCCATCCACATGCCATAAGTTTCGGGTCTATAAGTTCGGCTCTTGTTTCTGATTCGTTCATGGTGATGTTTAGTGTTGTGCTTGTTTAGCAACATACATATCTAGTAAGTTGCGTATCATTTTTTGATACTGTGTGTGATGTTTTTTCGCTTCTTCTTTGAAAAAATCAATCGTCTCTTTTGTTAATGAAATAGTGATTTTCATATTTTCATCTTTAAATGCCAACTCTTTTGGTGAGGGTAAAAAATCTTCAATGATATTAAAATTTCCGATTTCACCCTCTGTGTATTTAATTTTTTTGTTCATAAGTCTGTTTTCCTTTTCTCCAGTATCCTGCACCAAATATTCTGATAATATTTTCTCTGTAAGTAAACCGAACAGTTAAAATACCACCACCGACCGCACCAAAACAAAAGTATCTTTTTTCATCACTGGAGTGGTCAATATCTTCTGCAATAACACGATTTACATCTGCAAAAGCATGTTGTGCTTCTTCAAATGAAACGCTATGTTTTTCTTTATTTGAGGAATTTTTATTTTCATCCCATTCAAATTTTGTTTTTTTCATGGAACTATTATAGCAAGAGGATTGCAATTTAGCAATACTTTTATATGGAATTTACTAGGGTACAATTTGTCCCCTAGTAGAATCGTTTTCAACTGTCGACAGTTTGTCGATAGTTCATTTGTCATACCAGTTCTCCGTTAAAAGCTTTTTGCAGGATTGATTTTTTGAGTTCATCGAGGTCATTGATTTTTTGTTGGTAGATTTTTTCTAGGGCTTTGGTTTGTTCGCTGAGGGTGTTTAGTTTTTTTACTATTGTTTTTTGGGCTTGGAGTGGTGGACAGTAAAAAGTGTATTCAAAAAGATGTTTTCGATTTACTTTTGGCATACCTGCTCTTTGAGAACCTTCTATCGCATATTCAGTAAAATGACCTGATAGCAATAAATGGTATAAAAAATCTTGAGTCATTTCATTTATGATAGGTACTAATGGATATATGTCCGCACTGCATAAGCCTTTAAAATCACATCGTACAACTTTCATTAAGTATGGACGAATTTTACTGTAAAGCACCATCGTCTCATCAAATAAAAATTTTCCTGAAATAAGATTTTCTTCCTCTGCCGTTTTTAAATCAATTAAACTCCCTTTTTTTGATTCAATATTTCCAGCTCCTATGTGAATTAAATTCTGAAATTCTTGTTTTTTTGGGTCTATAAGTTTGGATGTTATTTCACAAACATCACTTAATGTTTTCTCTTCCCAACCCTCGCCTCTGTTCTCAAACACGCTTTGCAGATAGCTCTCAAAAAGTTCTTTGGCATGTGTGAGGCTCAGTTTGGCATTTGCTTTTGCCTTCTCTATCGCACCAAAAGCCTCATCTAAAATGGCTACTATTTTTTGTTGTTCTGGGAGTGGAGGATATGAAACATCATAGTTTTGAAAATTGCCAATTTTTATAAAATTTGTTGCTGAGCCGTATTGTAATTTAGTTCCAAGTTCTTTCCAAAATAGAAGCATATGATAGTGTAAATACTTTGGAAATATTTTGATGTTGCTAATAACATAAGTTCTTTGATAAGCATCAAATTCTCCATCATAAAAAAATACTTCACCAACATTCACACCATTTCCTGGAAGTATTAAACTTTCGCCAAAAAATCTATTAGTGTTGCACATTCCATAATTGTAAGCACAAGTGTAAAAACGATACTTTCCTTCCTTATTTGCGTGATTAGCATCATATTTTCCAGTGTTGACCATTGCAATATCTACTAACTTTTTAACCTCCCACCCCTCTCTCAAAACTCTACCCACGGGATGCACCTAAAAAGCAGTTGTCAAGTAATCCTTTACAACTGAATTGCTCGTATATTACGCTATTTGAGAGATGTTTCAACTTATTTATTTGAGAGGTGACAAAAAAATTATTTATCATTTTTGGTATCTTTCTTCACTAAAAGCTTTTTAGAATTAACTGCACTCACAATAGACTCACCCGTCTCTTTTTCTATCTGAAGTCTTGCTTGTTTGGCTGCGTTGCCGCCTTTTTGTGCTACTTCTTTGTTTTCTTGCAAACCTTTTGGCTGTTTTACTTTTGATATTTCAGTTGTTGAAGCTTCTGCTAACATGTTCAAAACTAACTCTAAGTTCGACATGTTGTCTCTTAGATTTTCTTTTTTGAGACCTTTTAAGGCTTTGTACTCTTGTACGCTTTTTCCAGCCCAAGCACGAGTGAGTTCATTTGTGAGTATGCCAAACTCCAAACCCTCTTTTATCCCCCGCTGCTCCCATTCGTCTGTGAGCTCTTTTCGTACTTCTATGCTTTTGAGCCGTTGGTTTACCCACTCTTTTGAGTAACCTTTGTCTAGGTAGCTTTTCATCGCTCTCTCAAATGCTAACTCGGGGTCTTCTATTTCATCGATTCGTTCACTTCCGACTTTTGCTAGCCACATTTTAAAAGGTTCGGCTTTTGGCGATGGAACAGACTGAATCAGCCTTAAAAGTTGCTCCGTATCGGCTACATCGGTGAGGCGCATTTTTCCATCTTGTGCTAGCATTTTCAAACCGTGACATTTTGTCACGGTTTCATTTCCTTCTTGTATTAATCTTTGTTTTAACTTTCTCCAATATGACTGTGGGTCTATACTTTCAGAAAGGATTGCCACCACATCCACAATAGAAAAAAGCCACTTTTCTTCATTCTCATCCCAATGTGTTCTTACGCTCTGCTCTTCAAACAGTTGAATTGATTTTTTATTACTCATAATAACCCTTTAATCGTTTTCAAAATAGCTTCACTCTCTTTGTCTAACTTCGCTATTGCTTTTAAAATCTCACTCGGTTCTCTGAGTGCTTTTTCTTCGGCTATATTTGGATTTTTGGCAGATAAATCATAAGTTGTTTGGTCTATGTTTTTTAAGTCCAAAGTCCATGAGTTTTGGCTTGAGGCTTGTGTTTTTTGAAGCTCTACAAACTCACTCAAATCTTTTTCGTTGAGCGGGTTTGTTTTGCCTAGATTTCTCTCTAAGTTGAGCGAATAAAACCATACTTTGTTTGTGCTCTCGCCTTTGTCGAAAAAGAGGACGACGGTTTTTACACCTGCACCTGTAAAAGTTCCAGCAGGTAAATCTAAAACCGTGTGCAAGTTGCATGCGCTAAGTAACTCACGACGTAAAGCAATCGAAGCGTTGTCTGTGTTGCTCAAAAAAGTGTTTTTTATGACAACACCTGCTTTTCCACCTGCTCTGAGGATTTTGATGAAGTGCTGTAAAAAAAGTGAAGCGGTTTCACCTGTTTTGATGGGAAAGTTTTGTTGCACTTCTGCTCTCTCTTTTCCGCCAAAAGGAGGATTTGCCAAAACAACATCGTAACGGTCTTTTTCTTGTATGTCTGAAAGGTTTTCGGCAAGCGTGTTTGTGTGAATGATGTTTGGTGCTTCAACCCCGTGCAAAATCATGTTCATAATACCGATGATGTAGGCTAAAGATTTTTTTTCTTTGCCGTAAAAAGTCTTCTTTTGCAGAGTTGTGATGTCGTTGGTTGTTAGCTTTTTGCTATGTTTGAGATACTCAAAAGCTTCTACTAAAAACCCTGCAGAACCAACTGCTCCATCATAAATGGTTTCACCAATTTTAGGATTGACCACTTTGATGATAGTTTTTATGAGTGGTCGGGGCGTGTAGTATTCACCGCCGTTTCGCCCTGCATTTCCCATGTTTTTGATTTTGCTCTCGTACAAGTGGCTCATTTCGTGTTTTTCCACATGCGTTCTAAAACGGAGTTCGTCTATGTGGTTTATCACTTCTCGCAAATTGTAACCACTTTGGATTCTATTTTTGAGTTCACTAAATATTTCACCGATTTTATACTCGATAGTGTCGGCACTCACGGCATTTGCTTTGAACTTTTTAAAATAGGGAAAGAGTTTGTTGTTTACAAAGTCGCTCAAATCATCGCCACTTAAAGCATCGTGGTCAAGCTTCCCATTTTCTAGTTTCGGAGCCGCCCAAACACTCCATTGGAATTCAGGTGCGATAATGCTTTGGTACGAATTCCCACTCAAAAGAGCTGCTGTATTTTTATCTTTTTCCAAATCGTCAAGATATTTTAAAAACAAAACCCAAGAGGTCTGTTCTACATAATCAAGCTCACTCCCACATCCCGCATCTTTGTGGAGTAGGTCGTCTATATTTTTAAAAGTTTGTTCGAACATCAAATAATTACCTTGTTTTAAATTTTACTGGAAATAAAAATAACCTATTTGTAGTTATTTATTTCTTCATACTCATCATCAAGATATTCATCACCTTCATCATCTTCTTCTTCATAAGCTTCAATATACAACTCTTTAGGAACCATTAACTCTTGATAAACAACATTAAGTTCATCATCGTCCATTCTTTCGCCTTTTTTTCTAGCTACTATTCTAATTGGTACACCTTCAAAATCAAGATATTCCCTTAAAATATTTATCAAATATCGTTTATAACTAAAATGAAGCATATTAGGTTTATTCATTACAAGTGCCATTGTTGGTGGATTTGTATGAAACTGTGTAGCAAAATATATTTTGAGTCTATTTCCATTTGGACTAGGAAGTGCATGTCTTCTGATGGCTTTTTTGATAGTATCATTCAGAACTGAAGTTGAAATTCTTTTATTATAGTTTTCAAAAATCGTTAAAATTTTCTCTTTTAATTTATCTATGTTTCTCCCTGTTTTCGCAGAAACTGCCATAATTGGGGCATAGTACAAAAATCTAAATCTATCTCGAACTTCTTTTGTCACTTTCTCATAAGTGTCCATATTTTCATCCCATTTATTAAGGACAATAATCACACCCAATCCAAATTTATCCACAAGTCCAGAAACTTTCTCATCTTGATCTGCTATAGGAACACTTGCATCAAGGACTACAAGGGCGATGTTTGATTGCTGAAGCATATCTTCCGTTCTCATCAAGGCATATTTTTCAATTCCTAGAATCTTCCCTCTTCTTCTAATTCCAGCTGTGTCAACGAAGGTAATTTTTTTGTCATTGTAGATAAAAGTTTCATCAACAGGGTCAACAGTAGTCCCAGCTATTGGACTCACCACACTTCTCTCTTCCCCGATAATAGCATTTAAAATAGAGCTTTTCCCAACATTTGGTTTTCCTATAATTGCTATTTTGATATGATTTGGGTCAATCTCTTTTTTCATCACTACAATCTCTTGTGATTTTTTATTTCTTCGTGGTTCCCTTTCAGGCGAACTAAAATCTTCATCTTCATCATCCTCTTTATTAAGAAGGATTTCATTTGCTAAAATCTCCTCTTCGCTCATAGGAAGTTGTTCATGTAGCCATTCAAATAGTCTTACCGTTCCACGATTATGTGAAACTGAGATTGGAAACATAAGCTCCTCATCGATTCCAAAACTATAAAATTCCCAAAGATTTTCCTTCTCTTTATCATTATCAATTTTATTGACTACAAGTGCTAAGGTTTTTCCAAGTCGTTGAAGTGAATAAAAAAGCTCACTATCTTTCTCGTCAGGAATTTTTTTCCCATCAACCATAAACAAAATAATATCAGCTTCTTTTGCAGTTTCAATTGCTTTTCTTTTGACATTTGAAAATATCGCATCATTTGTATCATCGATTCCACCAGTATCAAGCATCAAAGCTTCTCTGGTTAGAATTTTCACTTCCCTTCTTCTTATGTCCCTTGTAGTTCCAGCTTGGTCGCTTACAATGGCTACTCTTTTTTTTGCTATTCTATTAAATAATGAGCTTTTCCCAACATTTGGTTGCCCTATTAGTGCTATTTTTATCATCTGTTTCCTTTTAAAATGTCCCATTTTAAAAGGGACCAACTATTATTATTCTACTTTTAACGGCTTGAATAATCAAGCCTAAAGTAGCAAATCCTAAAGAGGGAGATGCATCTCCCCGTCGCTTTATCTCTTATGTTTTCCAGCTAAAATAAGATTTTTGCGTTGATATAATTACCTTTTAGGTTCATATCGTATTTATCATTTATGTTTGTATCTTTATTTTGCGTCTTCCAACTTGTATATCTATAGCCATAGCTGATGTACATATTTTTCATAATTCTGTAATTGAGAGAATATTTATAATCCATTGCCTCGTCATCACCAAAAGCAAGCATAGAAGTTTCAGCTTGCAAGACTGTATTTATTGGGTAAAGATCTACTTTAAATCCAACATAAGGAAGAGGAATAATGCTCTCAGGTCCTTTGATGGTGATAGGCATTTGATTTGTAAAAGTGTTTGATTTTAATGTTTGAGTATAATTTATTTTTTTGAAATTTACTCCAAGATCAAATTCAAAAATACTTTGTTGTAGAAATCCATACACAATGGTGTTGAGTTCACTGTAGTCAATACTTGAAAGAACATCTCCCACATAAGTATTGCTCCCGTTAATTGTTTGTCCAGGTAATGCTATTTTCCCGTTTGTTGATGATTGCATCGCAAAATAATTCACATAAATATTTGGTAACCAACTAAAATCATTTTTGAAATCAAGCCCAAATAATGTCACATTTTTTTTTTCATCAAATCCCAAATCATTTTTGAAATCAATCAAAGCACTTGGATTTTGAATACTTCCATCCAATCTTGTATTCCAAATTCCTGCTTCAATAGCAATATTTCCAAGTTTTGGATCATCAATTTCATATGCGTTTAACCATACAGCACTTAAAAGTGATAATATTATTTTTGATTTTATTCTTCTCATCTTCGTTTTTTCCTTGTTTTTTTACAAAAAGTTTTAGATTTTAGCTAATTTTAGTTTAATAGCACCTCTAATATTAAGTGGTATTTTTGTAACATACAAACATAAACTCAAAAGGGGATAATAATGAAATCTAGATATGTAATAGTTTGCATTGATAATGATATTGAGGTGCTCAATATTTTAGAAACGAAAATAAGTAAAATCATTGATAGCAACTACGCAGTTCACACATACACTACAGCTGAGGAAGCTTTGGTGAACTGTCTTTCTTCTATTTCACATGGGAAAGAAATACTTATGACTATTTCAAGTTTTGAGCTATCAAATATGAATGCAGAAGAATTTATACTCAATCTTTACAAACATTCCCCCTATACAAAAAATATCCTTTTTGATAAAAATGTTACTTTAGAAAGTATAAAAAATATTATCAATAACGGAAATATCTATAGAATAATAGAAAAAAATCTTAAACAATATAGTCTTGAATTGATGATTTTGGAAACTATCAAAATTTACGATAGCGAAAGAAGAGTAAGAGATTATCAAAATATTTTAGAAGATGCGGTTGAAAAGCGAACCAAAGATTTAAAAGAAACAAATGTAAAACTGCATATTTTAGCTACCACAGATTCGTTGACTGGCATCAAAAATAGAAGAAGTTTTTTTGATAGTAGTGAGCCTATGATACCTTATATCAAAAGGGAAAAACAGTATTTAACGGTTCTTGCTATTGATATTGATAAATTTAAAGCAGTCAATGATACTTATGGTCATCATGCTGGAGATCAAGTACTTATAGAAGTCACAAAAAATATTACGAGAATTTTAAGAAAAAGTGATATTTTTGGACGAATTGGTGGAGAAGAATTTGCTGTTTTGTTGCCAAATACATCTATAGATGGAGCGAAACTTGTGGCGGAAAAAATGAGAGAAATAATAGAAAATATCAAAATCTTTTCAAATAACAATCAACAAATACAACTTACTATAAGTATCGGTGTTGCGAGTATGACTGAAGAAGATGAACTATTGGAAGATATCTTGTTAAAAGCAGACGAAGCACTTTATAAAGCAAAAAGTAACGGTAGAAATCAAGTTTGCATCGCTTAAGAGTGGCAAACTTGCATCACACCAATGGGCATCTCTAAAATAAAAATTTACAAAATATCGTGAAGAGTATTTGACTTTTTCATCCATTCTTGTATTGCTTCATAATTCTCATCTTGTAACATTTGTTTGATATCGATTATTTGTTTTTCATAGATATCCAAACTCTCCAGTAAATTTTTTCGATTTTGCCTAAAAATATCACTCCACATATGGGGGGAACTTTTTGCAATTCGACTCATATCTTTAAATCCACCTGCAGCAAGACTTATAATATCTTTTGGAGTTTCATGATTCATTACCATATTTGCTAGTGCAAATGAAAGGGCATGAGGAAGATGCGACATATAACAAGCATGGATATCATGTTCATGGGAATTCATAAAAACAAGTTTCATTTGAAGAGTTTGAAATATATGTATTGCTCTATTTTTATGCGTTTCGCCAGCATTTTCCAAATCGCACAAAACCATTGTTTTGTTTTCATATAGTCCTTCAATAGCAGCACTTGGACCAAACTTTTCAGTTCCCGTCATAGGGTGTGCTGGGATATAATTATTTTTGAGCTCTGTAGGAATGCTCTTTACAATAAGCTCTTTTGTACTTCCAAAATCAATGATAGTTGTATTGAATTGTACTGAGTCAATAAGTTTTGGCAAAAATGAAATAATCGCATCCACAGGGATACAAAGAACAATCATATCACATTTGACAAGTTCGTCTAACTCCACAATTTTATCAACCAAACAAAGCTCCAGTGCTTCATCTTGATGATTTATATTGTGATCATAACCGACTATTTGTGAAGCTAAATTGTATTTCTTTAAAGCTTTTCCAAAAGAACCACCTATTAATCCTAAACCAACTATCCCTATTTTCACTGTAGCTTCCTAAATTTTTTTTGAATTTTATCTTAACTTACCTATTATAATCTTTTAGATATACTCCAACCTATTTTTAAAACGGGGACAAACTTGAAAAGATTATTTTCTATAATACTGCTATCTACTGTTTCAAATGCAACTATAACAAAAGAGATAAAACTAACTGGGCTCACTCAAATATCTGATAAATTAGCATTCGAACGGATAAATTCCAACAAAGATGACTTAAATCAAGCAATAAAAACTTTCTACAAAATGGGGTATTTTACGAATATTGATGTAATAGATGATAATAATTCGATAACCATCAATTTTACAGAAAAACCTTTTATTGTGAATATTGAAATGGAAGGATACAAGACAAGAGAAGAGGATTTAAAAGAACTGTACAAAACGATGAAAATCAAAAAAGGTTCAATGTATACAGAAAAAAAAATACTTGAGGCAAAAGCTATTTTGCTCAATGAACTTAAAAAAGAGGGATTTATAAATTCTGTTGTTGAAGTGGAAGAGAATCAAGTAAATCCTCAAAGTATGTCAGTGAAATTCGTAGTCAACAAAGGTGCCGAAGTTGTCATCAAAAAAGTAAATTATATTGGTGCAAAAGAACTTGGCAAAGAGCACTTTGTAGAAAATACTGCAAATAAAGAAGAAGATACTATTTCGTGGTGGTTTGGTCATAGCGATGGTGTTATGCAATTTAGCCAACTCGAATATGATAATCACAGAATAAAAGATACTTATCTTCAGAATGGTTTTTTAGATGCTAGAGTCGATAGTGCATTTTCAAAAATTGATTTCAATACAAATACAGCTGAAGTAGATTTTGCAATTAGTGAAGGACCAAAGTATAAAGTCAATAATATTTTAATCTACACAGATGAAAACATAGTTCCACTTGATGAACTTATACAGGGATTGCGAGAGAAAAAAGATAAAACATTTAATATCGGTCTTTTGCGAAAAGATGTAGAGTTTATAAAAACTAAAATTGCCAACAAAGGGTATGCATTCGCTGAAGTAAATTATGATATTCGAAAAAATAAAGAAAATCAAACAGCAGATGTTATATTTAATGTAACCCCTGGAGAAAAAGTATTTATCAATGATGTTATCATCTCTGGAAATACCAGAACACTCGATAGAGTCATAAGACGAAATGTCTATTTAGCACCAAAAGATTTGTTTAATTTAACAGATTTTGAAGATTCAAAAAGTGCCTTAAATCGAACAGGTTTTTTTCAAAGCGTTGAAGTAAAACAAAAAAGAGTTACAAATAATCTTATGGATTTAGTTATTGAAGTCAGTGAAGCACCAACTGGAAATTTAGTGCTTGGTGGTGGATATGGAAATTATGAAGGTTGGATGATTAATGCAAGCGTGAACGATAAAAATATTTTTGGAAGTGGTTTAGATCTTGGATTTTCACTTGACCATTCAAGTAAAAAAGATACGGCAAAAATTTCATTGAATAACCCAGCTCTCAACGATGGGATTTATAGCGGAAGTTTTAGTATTTATAAAGATGAAGCAATTGTAACCTCGACAGACCTCACAATTGGTAACCAAACAACAGATACACTTGGTGGAAGTTTAGGAGTTGGTCGTAGTCTTGGAAGACACATGCGAGTAGGAACTGTCTATGCAATTGATAAAAGTATAGTAACATATGATTTGAATGCAACAGAAGATTCAAATTATCTCACAAGCTCAATTACTCCATATCTAAGTTTCAATAACACAGATAATTTCTATGCCCCACGAAGAGGAGTGTCTGCAAATATTAGTTTGAAATATGCTGGAATTGGGGGAGATGCTCACTATGTACTCAATACGAATAGTTTAAAATATTTTTACGGGTTTCATGACCTCGTGGATTATGACGCTATTTTTAGATACAAAACTACTTTAAAAGTGTTGAAAGATATGGGCGAAATACCGACGGGAACTACTTTTTATTTGGGTGGTCCGACAAGTGTGAGAGGGTATCAATCTTATGCATTTAGTCCAGATACAAATACAACAACCAGACCACCTGATATTTATACAAAATCACTTACAAATACTTTTGAATTAAGTTTTCCACTTATTCCTAAGGCAAATATGAGATGGGGATTATTTTATGATTATGGAATGATAGGAAAAGAGAGTCTGAATGACATGACAGCTTCAGGATATGGTGGACTTATAGAATGGCAATCGCCAGTTGGACCACTTCAGTTTATCTTTAGCAGAGCAATAAATCCGAATATTACCGATACAGGTGGTACAGATAAAACTTCAAACTTTGAATTTAGTCTTGGTACATCGTTTTAACCCAGAATGGAGAATTGAGAATGGAGAATTTAGGATTTAAAAGACTCACAAACGAAGATGCATTGGATTTAATCAAAAATGCCTCTCTATTAGAACTAAGCCAAATGGCTAGTCAACGAAAGCTAGAGCTTCATCCAGAAAAAATTACTACTTTTGTGGTCGATAGAAATATCAACTACACCAATATTTGCTGGGTGGACTGTAAATTTTGTGCCTTTTATCGACATGCAAAAGATGACGATGCTTATGTTTTGACTTATGAAGAGATTGATCAAAAGATTGATGAACTTCTAGAAATTGGTGGAACACAAATTCTTTTTCAAGGTGGCGTGCATCCAAAACTTAAAATTGAATGGTATGAAGATTTGGTTGAGCATATTCACACAAAATATCCCCAAGTGACTATTCATGGATTTAGTTCTATTGAGATAGATTTTATTGCTCAAATATCAAAAATAAGCATCGAAGAAGTTTTGGTAAGACTTAAAAACAAAGGCTTAGCTTCAATTCCTGGAGCTGGTGCAGAAATACTCAATGATAAAGTACGAGATATTATCGCACCCAAAAAACTTGACACAAAAGATTGGCTTGAAGTTCATAGACTTGCTCATAAAAATGATATCAAATCAACTGCAACGATGATGTTTGGGACTATTGAAACAGATGAGCAAATCATTGAACATTGGGAAAAAATACGACAATTACAAGATATCACTGGTGGATTTCGAGCTTTTATCATGTGGAGTTTCCAGTCATCACATACTAAATTAGCTGAGGAACTTTACATTCCACCGCAAAGCTCAAATCGATATTTAAGACTTCTAGCAGTTGCTAGACTTTATTTGGATAACTTTCCAAATATCCAAAGTAGCTGGGTAACTCAAGGGAGTTATATTGGGCAAATGGCTCTTAAATTTGGAGCAAACGACTTAGGAAGCACTATGATGGAAGAAAATGTTGTGAGTGCAGCAGGAGCTATAAACAGGATGAATCAAGATGAGATGATAAATCTCATCAAAGATATTGGGGAAAAACCAGCAAAAAGAGATACGGCTTATGCTATTTTAGAAAAATACTATGTCTAAAAAAATATTCTCTTTATTTGTATATTTAATTTTAATTCAAGGAACAATAATGTCAGCAGTGATAGATGCAGTCGATATAAAAGATACAAAAATACCTTTAATATTTGAAAAAAGTGAAAATTTACCTATCTTTAATTTACAACTTATTTTCAAAAATAGTGGTTCAATGCTAGATGGAAACAAAAGTGGGCTTACAACTCTCACTTCAAAAATATTCAACGAGGGTACAAAAAAAGATGGTGCTATTTTTTTTGCTGGAAAATTAGAAAATAGAGCTATTTCACTTCATGCTAGCAATGGTTTTGAAACATTTGTAATTGAGATAAGTTGTTTGATGAGCGAATACAACGAAGCCATGAAACTTTTAAATATACTCCTAAAAGACCCAAATCTTACAGAAGATACACTTTCAAAAATCAAAAATTTACAAATCAGTAAATTGAAACAAAAGGAAAATGATTTTGATGATGTTGCTAAAAAAAATCTAGACAAAATTATTTGGAAAAATACAATTCTAGAAAACAGTGGAAGTGGAGATGTAAAATCAATCGAAGGTATTCAGCTTGAAGATGTCAAAAAACAACTGTCAAAAATTTTAAATCTTAATAATCTTATCATTGTCGTGGGTGGAAAAATAGAGCTGGATGATTTCAAAAAAGATATCACTACTACTGCAAAATTATTTAAAAAACAAACTGAAACAAATACACCAAAAGTTGTAATTTCAAGCAAAATAGCAACTAAAAGAATCAAAAAAAATACAGAACAAGCTTATATTTACTTTGGCAGTGATTTTGCAATGGAGTACAATTCTAGTGAAGTTTATAAAGCGAAAGTTGCTTCATTCATCTTGGGTGGAAGTGGTTTTGGAAGCAGATTGATGGAGGAGATAAGGGTTAAAAATGGATTAGCATACTCAGCATATGGGTATTTTTCAATCAATAAATCATATAGTTGTTTCTCGGGATATCTTCAAACAAAGCTAGAAAATGAAGAAAAAGCAAAAGATTTGGTGGTGAAAACTATCCATAACTTTGTAGAAAATGGTGCTACCTTGGAAGAGTTAGAAAGTGCCAAAAAATTCTTAAGTGGAAGTGAACCTTTACGAACTGAAACTTTTAGTCAAAGACTTGGACTGGCCTTTAATCTTTTTTATAAAGGTTTAGAGCAAGAGTATCCAAAAAAAGAGTTACAGATGATAGATGCTCTTACACTTGATGATTTAAACAGTTTTATAAAGTCACACAAAGAGATTTTAAACCTTTCTTTTTCAATCGTAACTAAGTAATATTCAAGTAGTATTTTTCAAATTTTAATTGTACGAAATCTTCTGATTTCACCTAAGGACTGAAATATTATAAAAGTTATTTTATAATATTTGAAACAAAAATAAACTCAAGGAGAGAAAATGAAAAAAATAATTTTAAGTTCGACAGTTGCCTTAATGATGGCAACATCTGCAAATGCATTTATGGGAATCAACGCTGAAGTTGGTGGTGGTGTTTGGATGCCAGCATTATCTGGGGATGCTACAATATCTGGAAGCGACAAAGTAGATTTTTCTAGTGCCAATATGGACGATAAAAAAGCAAGTGGAAATAACTATATGTATGCTGATTTTAGTCATTTTGTACCTATTGTCCCAAATGTACGAGCTGAAAAATTAAACTACAATATCGAGAGTGCAAGTGGAACAGCGGTTGATATGAAACAAACAGATATTATAGCTTATTGGGGGGTTCCTCTTATAGGACTTGCAACAGCTGGTATTTTGAACATAAATTTTGGAATTGATGCTAAAAATTTAAAAGGAACGGTTGACACCAACACTTCAACAAATCCTATAAATTTCGACGAAACACTTCCTCTTGTATATTTAAATGCAAGAATTTCTGTTCCCTTTGCTCCAATAAATATCGAAGCGACTACAAAAGCACTTTCATATGATGGAGCAAGTATTTCTGACAGTGAAGCAAAAGTAAGTGTAAAACTTCCTATCCCTCTTCCACTTATTGACTTCAAAGTTGATGTTGGTTATAGAGCACAAAATGTTACTATTCCTGATAGTTTAGTTGGTGGATTAAATGCAAAAATTGATACCAAAGGGATGTTTTTTGGTATGAGTGCTAAGTTTTAATCAAAATAGAATTTAATAAGAAAGATTAAAATATGAAAAAAAAATTAGCAATAAGCTTATCTTTATTTGCGACTGTATTGCTTGCAAATGATTTGGATACACAAAATACAATCGAAAAAAGTGTACGAGATATTCTGCCAAATGCACCGATAAGCAAAATAGAAGTAAGTGACATCTCAAATATTTACAAAGCTTATCTACCAAATGGTCAAATATTGTACATCGAACCAACTACTAAAATTGTTATCGTGGGCGAAATGGTCAAACCAAATGGCTATTCAATAACTCAAGCTGATCAAATGCAATGGCAAAAAGAGCTAGAAACAAAACAAATAGCAAATCTAACACCTGAAAAACTCACAAAAAACAGTTTAAAAATAGAGTTTGGAAAAGGTTCTAAAAAATACGAATTTGCAATATTTACAGACCCAGAGTGCCCATATTGTCTCAAAGCGGAAGAGGCTTTCAATGGTAAAGATGTTACTGTTTATGTCAATTTTATGCCACTTGATTTTCATAAAAATGCAACGGGTTGGAGTTTAGATATTTTGTCTTCTAAAAATCCAAAACAAACATCAAATGATATCAAAAATGGTACAGTTAAAAAATACGAACATACAAAAGAAGCCAAAGAGCAGTTAGAAAAAATGATTACAATAGCCAGAGAACTTAATATCACAGGGACACCAAAACTTTTCATAATCGATAAAAATGAAAAAAAAGTTATTGATGTCATCAATGGGGCAGATATAGCGAAAATCAAAAAGTATTTAGAGCCACTTGCAAATTCAAACAAATGATTATAAACAGTTTCAATCATCATCTTTTCACTTTAAAAATAACCATTTACAGGGAGTAAATAGTGATTTTTAAAGTGAAAATCTAATAATTGCTACTATTCATACTCAAAATCTTTGA
>CAMCYD010000036.1 GCA_945883785.1 Helicobacter pylori PMSS1 | reverse complement strand
GCCATCATTTATCCTTTATAATCGTTAGGTGTATTATAATACATAACGATTTAAAAGTCAATAGTAAATTATAGAAATTGTCGATAAATAAGGGTTTTATGATTGTTTTATAAAGGAAATATTGTTAGGTGTTTCGGGAATGCAGGATGTAATATTTTATTTGGTAAGTGCCTCCAACTAATCAAACTCTTTTTAGTTGCTTTTAAGAGACCACTGCATAACGATGTTTTGCTCAATTTCTTCGTTAAAGTTGCCTCAAACTTGAGCAAAATCCTTTACTGTGCAGAGAACTCTTTAAATTGATGGATTGCATTTTGTCTTTATTTTTTTATATCTACTAATACTTTTGGATAGTTGATAAAAATATCTTGCTGAACACCATTTTCTTTGTGTAAAAGCTTATTATCCACATTTTGCAACTCGTTTAAGATAGATTTGATAAATATCCCATCTTTATCAAATTTAGCACTTTGAGTGTAAGGATTGAAGACTCTAAAATAAGGAACACTGTCTGCTCCAGTACTTGCACCCCATTGCCAAGATCCAATATTTGAACTTGCATCATAGTCGAGTAGCTTTAAAGAAAAATAGTCTTCTCCCCATTTCCAAGGTAAAAAAAGATTTTTAGTCAAAAAAGATGCCACAATCATACGAAGTCTATTATGCATTAGACCTGTATTATTTAAGTGTCTCATACTTGCATCGATGATTGGCACTCCAGTTTTTCCTTCGCACCAAGCTTGAAAATAGTCCGTATTTTTATTCCACTTTATCTTTTTGTTATTAAAATTTTCACACTCACTTTTAGGAAAGTGATATAAAATATAGTTGTAAAACTCCCTCCAAAAAAGCTCACGTATAAAATTTTGAGAGTGTGGATATGATTTTATTTGATTGAAAATTTGTTTAGGAGATATGAGTCCAAATCGTAAGTGAACAGATAAATTTGATGTCCCATTAAGATAAAAGTAATCCTTGTCTTTTTGATATTTTTCTAGTTTTGGTATAAACTCTTCAATAAGTTGGACGGCATCTTTTTCTAAAAAAGGTGACAATTTTTGTTGTAAAAATCCTAAGTTATCTAAAGTTACTTTTGTTGAATAATCAAATTCAAAAAGAGATATCTCTTGTGATAACTCATACTCCGATATTTTTTCACTCTCCCAAAGAAAAGAAAGTGATTTGTAGAAAGGGGTAAAAACTTTATAGGGTGTTTTATCATTTTTTAAACCATCGTTTGGATGGATAAGATAAGAGTCATAAAATCTTTGAAGTGGAAAAATATCTTCTATTTCTTTATCTCTTTTTATGGCATAAGCGTCAAAATCACAACTGCATAACACTTCATCAAATTTATATTTTTCTTGAAGCTCTCTAAAAATTTCTTTTGGATATCCATACAATATTGCCAACTCAAGACCAATGGTTTGCAGCTTTTTTTTAAGCTCTAAAACACTTTTGTATATAAAAGTTACCCTTCTGTCATTGCTCGGCAAACCGTCTAAGATATTTTTATCAAATATAAAGAGAGGTAAAATTTCACCTTTTGCATGATGAAGTATAGCGTTGTCACTTATTCTTAAATCTCGTCTAAACCATAAAATTTGTTTCATTTTATTTTGATTACGCTTTCATTTTTTGGTTTTTCAATGCTCCCTTGAGTTTTTGCTTTCATATCTGTAAGCATTTTTTCAAAAAGTGGATCGTATTGAAAGAGAATCTGTTCATAATGTTTATGAAGTAAACTTTCTATCCATGGTTTATTACAATTTTTAAATTGTATATTGCCAATTACAATTAATTTTTTCTCATTAGCAGTCGCCCAATCAAAATCTTCCAATGTGAGTAAAAGACCTTTTTCACTTCCAGCTAAAGAAAAATTGCATTCGATTTCTTTCCCGTTTTGTTTTATATATATCGGTTTTATGTAAGTTTCATCATAAAACTCTTTTACTAGATTTTCTAATATATTTTTATCATTCTTCACATTGTTTTTTATATCATTCTTCTTCTCATCATTATTTTTAATGAGATTTTTTATCGCTTCCATCTGGAAACCATTTTGCTCTTTTTGACTATTAACATCCGTTTCAATATAGCTCGTTTTGATACTTACTTTCAAAGAACGAAGGAAAGTCTCTTTTGCTAAAGAATTTTTAATTTTAATATAGCCATTGTTTTTTCTTAAATATTCTTTCAAGAAATAATTCAACCAAGCTATATCTAATGAGGCATCAATATTTTCTAAAATTATAAACTCTTTATTTTCTGTAATATCCCAATCAAAATGATGTACATCCAAAGTAAGTTCTTTATCTTCCCCCTCAAGAGTTATAAGAAGAGACAAGGAGCCATTTTCGTCATTAATTGTTAAATTATTTGCAGTGATTGAATTATTGTAGTCTAGCCCTACATTGATAGAAGCAAGAAGAGTCTTTTCAAGAAAGATTTTTTTCCCTTTGGAAAAAATATTTTTAGTTGTATCGATGCTTTCTGCTGTAATGTTTTTAGCTCCATCTACCGTATCCAAACTAACTTGTTTTGTTTTATTCCACAAAGAATTTGTTTGCTCTATCGCTTTGTTCCAATACAAATCTATATTTTCATTGTTAGCTAAAAGATGTACATTGAAAACCAATAGTGCATAAAATATTTTTCTCATCACAACCCCTTTTTGGTGTAGTAGTTTCTTACAATTATCTCTTAAGTTCTTCTAATTTATCAAATTTACTTAACATCGTTTCGAAAAGAGCTTACAATCTTAGCACACAAAATATAAATAGAGTAATATATATTAGCAAGGAAAAGCTCTTTATCTTATTATTTTATTTGGTATAGCTATCACAAAGCAAACTAAAACATAGAAACTGTCATTGCGAGGCACGAAGCAATCCACGAAGCCGACTATGGATTGCTTCGTTCCTCGCAATGACATACAATATAAGCTTTAGTTTGCTTTTTGATGACAATATTACTAAAAAATAAAAACTTTTTTAAATTATATAGTTCAAAGAGAGCCAATGTGGATAAAATTCAGCTTGTATTGAAAATGTTTTTTAAAAAGGAAATGAAGATGAAAAAAATTGCGATAACAGGTGCAAGTGGATTTGTAGGACAAAATATAACCTCAATGTTTAAAACACAAGGTTTTGAAGTGATAAGTATCAAACGAACAGATTTAAATGATGTACAAAAACTTGCAGAAATAGTGAATGGATGTGAGGTAGTTATAAATCTAGCAGGTGCGAATATTATTCATAGATGGAGTGAAAGCTATAAAAAACTTCTCTATAGTAGCAGAATAGATACAACAAAATCTTTAGTACAAGCTATGTCTGAATGTGTTGTGAAACCAAAATTATTTTTTTCAACAAGTGCGGTTGGTATTTATAAAAATGATGCAATCTATGATGAAAGTACTCAAAATTTAGCAGATAATTTTCTAGCAAATCTTTGTAAAGAGTGGGAAAACGAAGCATTTAAAGCAAGTAATTTTGATATTAGAACAGTGATTTTTAGATTTGGCATCGTTTTAGGTAAAGATGGTGGCGCACTTTCTCAAATGCTCACACCTTTTAAATTAGGATTAGGTGGCACGATTGGCGATGGAACTCAGAGTTTCTCTTTTATCCATATCGCTGATCTTTTAAAAGCTTACAAATTTGTTATAGATAATGAAAGTTTAAGTGGTATTTTCAATATGACAGCTCCGATTCCAACAACAAACCATGGACTTACAAAAGCTTTAGGGAAAAGCTTGCATAGACCCACCATTTTTCCAATTCCAATTTTTGTATTTAATCTCATTTTTAGTGAAGGTGCAAAAGTTTTAACGGATGGGCAATGTGTTATTCCAAAAAATCTTCTGAAGAATGGTTTTACATTTGAATTTGAAAATATAGAAGATGCTATAGAAAATATTGTTTTTACTACCACAAACTCATAAATAAACATATCTTATCACTCGTTCTCGCTCTCCCGAGTAGGAATGCATACAAAGCAGGAACGAGGGAAAAACACATTGAATTAAATATCAAGTAAAATCGTGTCATCATTTTATAAGAGATAAATAATTGACAGAAGAAGGAGAAAATTATGAAAGCAATCGTTCTAGCAGGTGGATTTGGTACGAGAATTCAACCATTAACAAACAGTATTCCAAAACCAATGTTACCGATTTTAAATCGACCAATGATGGAACACATCATCATCAAATTAAGAGATGATTTGGGAGTGAAAGATATTGCTATTTTGCTCTATTTTATGCCAGATGTTATAAAAGATTATTTCAAAGATGGAAAAGATTTCGGAGTGAATATTTCGTATATTTTACCTGATGATGATTATGGAACAGCTGGTGCAGTTGGATTTGCTAGAGAGTTTTTAGATGAAACTTTTATTATTGTAAGTGGGGATTTGGTAACCGATTTTGATTTTAAAACAATCTACAATTTTCACCAAGAGAAAAAATCAGAATTGACTATAGCTCTTACACCTGTTGAAAATCCTTTGCAATTTGGGGTTGTGATAGCTTCAGAAGATGGAAAAATTCAAAAGTTTTTAGAAAAACCAAGCTGGGGAGAAGTTTTTAGTGACACTATAAATACGGGTATTTATATCATTGAACCTGAAATTATGAATTATATTCCTGATGGAGAAAATTTTGATTTTGCTAAAGATTTGTTTCCCACTTTAATGAAAAATGATGTAACACTTTGGGGATGTTTGATTGAAGGGTACTGGAGAGATGTAGGAAATCCTGAAAGTTATAGAGAGGTGTACCAAGATATTTTTGATGGTACTATTGTTTTACCAATAAAGGGTGAAGTTATCAACTATGAAGAGGGGAAAGTGTATCTTGAAACGGGTGCTTCGCTTGCTCCAAGTGCAAATATAAAAGGGATAGTAGTCATCGGCAAAAATAGTCATATTAAAGCAAATTGTGAACTTATCAATAGTGTTATTGGAGAAAACTGTTTGATAGAAGAGGGTGTGAAATTAGAAAATACTATCGTTTGGGATAGGAATATTATTGGTGAAAAATCAAAAATCAATAATGCAATTGTATGCAACGATAGCAAAATAGACAAAAAAGTAAAAGCAAAAGAAGGTGTAATTATCGCTGAAAAATGCATTATCGATAAAGGAGTGAATTTCTTAAAAGATGTGATGGTATGGCCAAATAAAACAATAGAAGAGGGTGCGGTTATTAGTAATAATGTGATTTGGGGAGATAAATACAAAGCTTCTATTTTTGAATCAGGAACTGTTGTTGGTCGTGTAAATATCGAACTTTCTTGTGAGCTAGCTGTGAAACTTGCTGAGTCTTTTGGTTCAATTTTACCTGCTGGAAGTAAAATGTATCTTTCTCGAGATTATCATAAAAGTTCACGAATGTTAAAACGGTCATTTTTAAGTGGAATGCTTTCCAGTGGAATCAATGTTATAGATATTTTTAGTGTTCCATCTGTCGTGATGAGGTACAATCTAGCTCATAAAGATGAGGTAGTTGCTGGGGTTCATATCAGACAGTCCGTGAAAAACCAAGAGGAAACGGAAATAATTTTTTATACAAATGAAGCCTTGCTTATCGATACAAATTTAGCTAAAAATATTGAAAGAATATTTTTTAGAGAAAATTTTAGAAGGGTGAGATTTAATGAAATTGGGGAAATAACCGAAGATTTGGAGGCGACTGATAAATACATTGAAGCGGTAAAAAATAAAACGAACAAAACTCATTTTAAAAACAAAGAGATAAAAATAGTTGCTGATTTAATGTTTGGATCAACTTCAAAAATCTATCCAAAAATTGCAAACGATTTGGGGATAGAGTCTATTATGCTCAATGCCTATGAAGATGATAAACAGTTGCAAAAACTCCCTTCCATCATCAAAAAATCTCAAAAAGAGGTTGGAAAAATCGTTCAATCGTTAGGTTTAGACTGTGGAATTTTAATTTATCCAAATGGACAAAAGTTTCAAGTGATTGATGATGAGGGGAATTTGGTTAAAGATTATATTTTACTTCTTGCTTTGCTTCATATTTTAAATAATAGTTACCATGAGATAAAAAAAGTATTTTTGCCAGCTTGGATGCCTGATTTTGTTGAGTATGAAAATTTAGAGATTACAAAAGGAAAATTTGGTGGTTTTAAAGCAAAACAGCTGGGAGAGTACGATTTGATTGCAAATACGGATGGACATTTTGCCTTTAGTGAATTTGGTTTGAGTACGGACGCCGTTTTTTCTAGCTTTAAATTTTTGGAATGTTTAGTTTTAAGTGGAAGAAAATTAAGTGAAAGTATCAAAGAGTTACCAGAGTTTGCTTATAGAGGTGAAAATGTAGCTTGTCCAAGTGAATATAAAGGGAAAATGATGAGAAAATTCCTTGAAGATGGGGAAGATAAAAAGTCATCACATACGGACGGTGTAAAAATTTGGCTAGATGAAAAAGAGTGGATTTTGATGATACCAGATCAGCATAGAGAGTTTTTAAATATTTATATTCAAGCAAAAAATGATACAAATGCAAACAAAATCTTTGAAGAATATCAAGCAAAAATCGATGCTTGGATAAACGAATAAGATGTTGCATCTCAATTTTATTTGGCATATGCATCAACCTTATTATGGGGATGATATAGCCAAAAAGACGAAAATGCCGTGGGTATTTTTGCACTCTATAAAAGATTATTATGATATGCCATATATTTTAAGTCAATACGAGGGATTAAAAGCGACTTTTAATCTCGTCCCATCTTTGATTGTGCAAATGAAATCGTATGGAGACAATACTGCAAATGATGAGCTTTTAGAAACTTTGAAAAAAGATGCTGAAGCTCTTTTGCCAAACGATATAGTTGCATTGGAAGAATATCTTTTTGTATCAAATGAGGAAAATCTTATAAAACCTCTTTGGCGATACCATGAACTTTATATGAAATATCTCAAATCTCATAAAACTTTGAAAGATTTTAGTTTGGAGGATATTGTTGATGCTGAGGTTTTGTTTTTGCTTTCTTGGTGTGGTAATTATTTAAGAGCCAATAATCATATGGTCAAAAGTTTGTTGCTTCAAGGTGCGAATTTTTCATATAAACAAAAAATTGAGCTGATAAGTGAGCTTACTTTATTTTGTGGAAAGATTATAAATTTTTATAAAGATTTGGCACTTCAAGGGAAAATTGAACTCTCGACAACTCCTTTTTATCATTCAATCGCCCCTTTGCTTTTGGATATAAAAAGTGCAAAGGAGGCAAATGAAAATACGATTTTGCCAAATATTGATTGTGATTTTAGTGAGTGTATTACTGCCCAAGTCAAAGATGCAATTGATTATTTTTATGAAACTTTTGGTTTTTATCCAAAAGGTTTCTGGCCAGCAGAGGGTTCTGTGAGTCAAAAAACACTGCAACTTTTTAGTAAAAACAATATCTCTTGGATAGCAACCGACGAGGAGATACTCTATAAATCACTTCACAATAATGAAAAGAGCAGATTATATGAAAATTATAAAGATGAGATGAATGGGTTAACTCTTTTTTTTAGAGACAAGGTTTTAAGTGATTTGATAGGATTTGAATATAGCAAACAAAGCCCGCAAGATGCTGTAAAAGATTTTATGTCACGACTTCAAAAGATAAGTGCCCAAAAGGGTGAAAATTGCATCGTAAGTGTGATTTTAGATGGTGAAAATGCTTGGGAATTTTATAAAAATAATGGGTTGGATTTTTTTCAAACACTCTATAGTGAACTAGAAAATAATGCAAGTTTTATCAAAACAATACTGCCAAGTGAGATTGAAAATCTCAATTTATTTGCTCATCCTCTCAATCATATAGCCACTGGAAGTTGGATTAATGGAAACTTTGATATTTGGATTGGGAAAAAACAAAAAAATAAGGCTTGGGAGTTGTTGTGTCAGACAAAAAAAGCTTATCTTGAACATCTTGAAACTGTAAGCGATGCAAAGCAATTGGCTATTAAAAATGAATTTATGATAGCCCTTGGAAGTGATTGGTTTTGGTGGTATGACGACGACCATTTTACGATTCAAAAAAGAAAATTTGATGATTTATTTAGGATGCATTTATCAAATATTTATACTTTGTTGGGGATTGAGATTCCTCAAAATATCATTCAATCAATTGTTTTTGAAAATGAATTTTCAACATCATCAAATAGTGCTATGCACAAAACGACACATCTTTGTGATAAAGAGTCACATTTTAGATATTGCAAACTAAGTAAACTGTGGGTTTTATTTGCACCCAATAGAGCAAGCAGACCAAATAACTTTTGTAATATTTCTGAAACTCATATTGAAGAAAATATTTGTCCATTTGATGTGGGGCATGAATATCTCACACCTTTAGAGATAGAGCGAATTGGAGATGAAACATCTTGGAAAACAAGAGTTGTCCCAAATCTTTACAATGTATTGTCTATAGATCTGCAGTCTATTGGGAAAAAAGATGATTATTTTGATATTTTCAATGGTTTTGGAGCACATGAAGTGATAGTTGAAACTCCAGACCACAATAAACAATTTTTTGATTTTGATGTGACAAATTTTATGGATTATTTAAAAATTTGCAAAAGTAGAGTGAAAAATCTTCAAAATGATGCAAGGTTGCAGTATGTGAGTTTGTTTAAAAATTCAGGTAAATTAGCTGGGGCATCCCAATCACATTCTCATTCACAGATTATTGCTATGCCATTTGTTCCAAGTGATATTGCGCAAGAGATACTCCATAAAAAGGAATATTATCAACAATTTAAGAGGGGTTTACTTGATGATTTGGTCTATGAAGAGAAAAAATACGAAAAAAATTTTATCTTTGAAAATGAATCGTTTGTGTGTTATGCACCCTATGCTTCAAAATTTCCATATGAGGTAAAAATCGTCGCAAAAGAGAAGATTGCAACTATTGTGGAACTGGATGAAAATACAATATTTCATTTAGCAGAAGCACTCAGGCTTATTTTCTCAAAATACAAAAATGCTTTTGGGGAGTTTTCATTTAATATGATTTTTAAAAATCATCCTTACGAGAATTATAGTGATAGTTCAAAAGAGTATTTTAGATTTTGTATCAATATCTATCCCAGACTGAGTGGAATCGCTGGATTTGAACTCGATAGTGGAATATTTTTAAATAGTGTATTACCAAGCGATGCAGCAAATAAATTGCGTGAAGTTTGAAAGATTTAGGGAAGAGGTGGTTTGTCCTCATTCTTGCGGGATTGTATGGATTTAGTAAGTTTGAGAGTGATGGGTTTGGGCTTTTAGGGAAGCTTAAGTACAATAAGTAAATAAACAAAGGGGTCAAAAGATGTCTGATATATTAGAAACCTTGACACAATCAAAACAACAATTTTTAGTCGATGGAGTTGAGATAGTTGGTGTGTTTGGAAGTTTTGCTAGAGGTGAAGCAACTCCTACAAGTGATATAGATATAGCCTATAAACTCTTAAAAGAGAAATTTTTTTCAAAATATAGAGGTTTTGAAGCAGTTTCAAAATTAGCAGATATCAAAACTCAGCTCTCACACCAACTTCACAAAAAAGTAGATCTCGTCTCGATAGAAAATTCAAATCAAGAGTTGGTAAATAGTATGAAAAAGGAACTTATCTATGTATGACCCAATAAACAGAATCAAAACCATCCAAAAAAAGATTTTGATGATAGAAAATATTATCAATGAATTTGATGGCAAGATTTCCAAAGCACTTGAAGATGAAACAAAATCCCGTCCAGCTATTTTGATGCACTTAGTTTCAATTGCGGAACAGATAAATAAACTCAAAGATGAAAGTGCTTTTGAGTTACTTGAGAAATTTTCAAAAAGTGACCTCAAAGGGCTTTGTGATGTACGAAACTTTATAGCTCATGATTATGATGGTGTTGATTTGTCTATCATAGAAGATGTTGTGCGATATGGAATTCCTAGCTTAAAAAGTAGTATTGATAAAATAAATAACAAATGACACTCTTGGGCTTTGTGGAAAGATTGAAAGAAAGCAAATAATAAAGGATTAAGAAAATACTATGGACAAATTACAACTTTTTAACTCTCAAAAGATACGAACACACTGGGATAGTGAAAATGAACTTTGGTATTTTAGTATTATAGATATTATTTTGGTGTTGAGTGACAGCTCAAATCCACGAAAGTATTGGAGTGTCTTAAAGACAAGATTAAAAGAAGAAGGAAGTCAACTGGCTACAAATTGTAGCCAGTTGAAAATGAAAGCATCGGATGGGAAGATGCGACTTACAGATGTTGCTACAACAGAGCAAGTACTAAGACTTGTGCAATCTATCCCATCACCAAATGCGGAGCCTTTTAAACAATGGTTAGCAAAAGTGGGTTATGAGCGAATAGAATCTATGCAAGACCCTGAAAAATCTATCGATACGGCAATGCAGGATTATTTTAATTTGGGCTACTCAAAAGAGTGGATAAATCAAAGGCTCAAAAGTATAGAGATAAGAAAAGATTTGACAAATGAGTGGGAACAAAAAGGGATAAGTGAAGCAAAAGATTTTGCAATATTGACAAATATCATCACAAAAGCTTGGAGTGGAAAAAGTGTTCAAGAGTATAAAGAACTCAAAAATCTCAAAAAAGAAAATTTAAGAGACAATATGACAAATCTAGAACTAGTACTCAATATGCTAGCAGAAGCAACC
The DNA here is from genome assembly GCA_945883785.1 of Helicobacter pylori PMSS1. Taxonomy (GTDB): domain Bacteria; phylum Campylobacterota; class Campylobacteria; order Campylobacterales; family Arcobacteraceae; genus CAIJNA01. The sequence goes on along the minus strand of CAMCYD010000036.1, from coordinate 8,557 downwards.
ACTACAGAAATATCAAAACAAACCAATCCAAAAGGTTTCGATGAGCATCAAGATGTAGCCAAACAAGGTGGAGAGATAGCAGGAAATACACGAAAAGAGATAGAAGCAAAAACAGGTAAAAAGATAGTGACAAAGAAAAATGCAAAGAGTTTGAAAGAAATAAAAAATGACACCAAATAATACTTCCAAACTACAAGAAACGAATGATAGTAAAAATATTTATACAGATGTTGAGATATACCATATCGGAGCTAGTTTGAAAGATTTGGGGAAGAAGTGGTTTGCCCTCATTCTTGCGGGATTGCATGGCTTTAGTAAGTTTGAGAGTGATAGTTTCGGTTTAGCGGAAAGATTGAAAGGGTTGTAATGGAACTTATTTATTTGTGGGTTGAGGATTATAAAAATAAAATAACTTCTCAAAAATCACAGTCAATTTTGGCTAAAATGTATAAATATAAATTTCTAAAGGTTATGTAATTTAATGGAAAATCAAGTAAAAAGTAAAACAAGAGTCGCAGACCATGGGGAAGTTTTTACAGCTCAAAGGGAAGTGAATAATATGCTTGATTTAGTAAAGCAAGAAACTCTTAGAATTGATTCACGATTTTTAGAACCTGCTTGTGGTTCGGGTAATTTTTTGGTTGAGGTAATAAAACGAAAGTTTGATGTTGTAAAAAATAAATATAAAAAAAATCAGTTGGAATATGAAAAATATTCGATTGTAGCGATTTCTAGTGTCTATGGTGTTGATATTTTAGAAGACAATATCATTGAATGCAGACAAAGACTTTATGATTTTTTTGAAGCAGAATATTCAAATATGTATAACAAAAGTTGCAAAGATGATATTCAAAGTAGCATAAAATTTATCCTTGAGAAAAATATCATTTGCGGAGATGCTTTGACACTTACAAAAGTTGGAAGTGATGAACCGATTGTTTTTTCAGAGTGGTCGTGTGTAAATAACAATATGATAAAAAGAAGAGACTATACGCTTCATGAACTTCTTAGAAATTCAACTTCTGGGGACTTGGGATTGTTTTCAGATTTGGGTGAGGATGCTTTTATACCAACAGCTATAAAAGAGTATCCATTGATACATTTTTTAAAACTAGGAACACAAGATGAATGAAATAGCTTATAATCCTGATGTACTCACTTGTCTTGCAAATCTTAGCAATGATGAAGTATTTACCCCTCCAACTTTAGTCAATGATATTTTAGACCTTTTGCCAAAAGAGATATGGAGTGATAAAACTATAACTTTTCTTGACCCTGTATCTAAATCTGGCGTATTTTTAAGAGAGATTACCAAACGATTGATGATAAGTTTAGAGGATGAAATACCAAACCAACAAGAGCGAATCAACCACATCCTTAAAAATCAAGTGTATGGTATAGGTATCACAGAACTTACATCATTACTCTCAAGAAGAAGTGTCTATTGTGCCAAAAAAGCAAATAGTAAATACTCTATTTGTAATGCTTTTGATAATGAAAATGGCAATATTATTTTCAATACCACTAGCCATAGTTTCAAAAATGGTAAGTGTACCTTTTGTGGTGCTAGTGAAGATGTATACGGTAGAGATGAAGAGTTAGAAACCCATGCTTATGAGTTTATCCATACAAACAATCCCAAGGAGATATTTAATATGAAATTTGATGTTATTGTAGGTAATCCACCTTATCAATTAAATGATGGCGGTTTTGGTAAAAGTGCTAAACCTATTTATCATGAATTTGTACAGCAAGCTAAAAAGCTAAATCCTAGATATTTAACAATGATTATTCCTGCAAGGTGGTATGCTGGAGGCAAAGGTTTGGATGAATTTAGACAAGAGATGTTAAATGATGATAGAATTGAAGAGATTCATGATTTTCCTGAAACATCTGATTGTTTTCCAGGATTAAATATTAGAGGTGGTGTATGTTATTTTTTATGGAGTAAAGACCATAGTGGAGATTGCAAAATAACCACATATAAATCAAACAAAATTGGAACACCAATTATTCGTCCATTGCTAGAAAAAGATACGGAAGTATTTATAAGATACAATGAAGCAATAAGCATATTAAGAAAATCCAAAATGTTTAAAGAAGAATCATTTATCAAACTTGTTAGCTCAAGAAAACCATTTGGATTATCAACCAATTTTAAAGATTTTAAATTAGAAAAATCAGAAACTAATAATATTAAATTGTATAGATTTGGAAATAATGGATACATCAGAAAAGAACAAATAGAAAAAAATATTGAATTATCAAATCAATATAAAATATTAGTTCCTAAAGCTAGTCCAGGAGGAGATTCTTATCCTCATGCTATTTTAAGTAAGCCAATTATATCTGCACCACAATCTTGTTGTACTGAAACATACATTGTAATTGGTTCATTTGAATCTGAAAAAATAGCTAAAAATGTTACAACTTATATTTCAACAAGATTTTTTAGATTTCTAATTTTACTTACTAAAAGTACACAAGATGTAGCAAAAAAAGTCTACACATTTGTTCCAATGCAAGATTTCAATGAATTATGGACAGATGAAAAATTATATAAAAAATATGGATTAGATGAAGAAGAGATAAGTTTTATAGAGTCCATGATAAGACCTATGGAGTTATCAAATGAATAACGATTTACAAAAAAATAGTAACAATGAATTTGGTGATATACTCAATCAAATCCAAACTTCAAAACAAAAAGCTTATACACAAGTTAATGCAACTTTGGTGGAGTTGTATTGGAATATAGGGAAACATATATCTATAAAAGTAAAAGAGAAAGCATGGGGCAAAGGTGTCGTTGAAGAATTGGCAAATTTTATTAAAAATAAAGAGCCAAATATCAAAGGTTTTACAGCTAGAAATATGTGGATGATGAAACAATTTTTTGAAACATACAATAATTTTCCAAAACTGCACACACTGTGTACAGTTTTATCTTGGAGTCACAATCGTACAATAATGGCTTTAAAAACAGAGGAAGAGCGAGAGTTTTATCTTAAACTTTGCAACAAACAACGATATAGCATAAGAGAACTAGAAAGACTTATAAGAAGTAGTACTTATGAAAGGATGATGCTATCAAATGAAAAACTGCCATCAGTGGTGGCAGAATTACCACAATCTACAAATGATGTATTTAAAGATAGTTATGTCTTTGAATTTTTAGATTTACCAATACCACATAAAGAGAAAGATTTACAACAAGCTTTGGTAGCAAATTTAAAAGATTTTATCCTAGAACTGGGGATTGGCTTTACATTTATGGGGCAAGAGTACAAAGTAGAAGTAGGGGATAAAAAGTTTAGTATAGATTTGCTTTTTTTCCATAGAGAATTACAATGTTTAGTAGCATTTGAACTTAAAATGAATGAATTCTCACCAAGCCACTTAGGACAACTAGAGTTTTACCTAGAAGCACTCGATAGAGATGTAAAACTACCACATGAAAACCCAAGTATCGGTGTGTTACTTTGTAGAGAAAAAAATGATGAGGTTGTAAAATATGCACTCAACAGATCTGTAAGTCCATTGGTCATTGCTGATTATGAAACAAAACTCATACCAAAAAAGCTATTACAAGATAAACTTAATGAGATTTATGAGTTGTTAGAGAATAAAGATGAATAACGAATTTTTTCCACAAAGACCAATTCAAAACCCTACGATTTATGTTTATGAGATAATAGGTGCCAAAAATAGAGAAGGACTTCTAAAAGTTGGTTTTACAAATCGTAGTGCTGTTGAACGGATTAAAGAACAGTTGGGTACAAGTGGTTTGGAGTACAAAATATTACTAGAGCAATCAGCTATAAGAAATGATGGAAGTACTTTTTTGGACTATGAAGTACATAAATATTTAAAAAAACAAAATTTTAATAATCCTGATGGCGAATGGTTTGAGTGTAGTGTTGAAGATGTAAAAAGTGCGATACTAGCAATAAAAAATGGGGTAATGGATATTGAAAATAGAACTCTTGATTTTGGTATGCGACCAGAGCAAAATGAAGCTGTAGAAAAAACAATACGACACTTTAAAAATTTTAAAAAAGAAAATCCAGATGGCATACCACATTTTTTATGGAATGCTAAGATGCGATTTGGAAAAACTTTTGCATCTTATCAGTTAGCCAAAAAAATGAATTGGAAAAAGATACTTGTACTTACTTTTAAACCAGCAGTGCAAAGTGCTTGGAGGGAAGATTTAGCTACTCATATTGACTTTGAAGGTTGGCAATTTGTATCTAAAGGTGGCTTAGAATTTGAAAATACCAATCCAAATAAACCTCTAGTTTGTTTTGGTTCATTTCAAGACTATTTGGGCAAAAACAGTTCAACGGGTGGAATAAAAACAAAAAATGAATGGGTACACTCTACAAATTGGGATTGTGTAATTTTTGATGAGTATCATTATGGTGCTTGGAGAGAAAATGCAAAAGAACTTTTTGAAGAGGAAGGAAAAAGAGAATTGCAAGCTAGCGAGGGAGAAGGGCTTGAATACTTTGATGAAGATATTTTACCTATCACTACTGATGCTTTTTTGTATCTTTCAGGGACACCATTTCGTGCTTTAGAATCGGGTGAATTTATAGAAGAACAGATATTTAACTGGACTTATTCAGATGAACAAAAAGCAAAAGAGAACTGGAAAGGGGATAATAATCCTTATGCTTCATTGCCACGGATGGTTATGCTTACTTATCAAATGCCAGATAGTATCAAAGATATAGCAATGGGTGGAGAATATAATGAGTTTGATTTAAATATTTTTTTTAGTGCGAAAGGGGAGGAAGATGAGGCAAAATTTGTTTATGAAAATGAAGTGCAAAAATGGTTAGAATTAATTCGTGGCTCATTTCTTGAAACTACACTTGACAACTTAAAACTAGGTGCAAAAAAACCACCTATGCCGTTTTCAGATGTAAGACTTCTTAATCTTTTATCTCATACTTTTTGGTTTTTGCCAACTGTTGCATCATGTTTTGCTATGAGAAATCTAATGAATAAAAAACAAAATTTATATTATCAAGATTATAAGATTATAGTTGCAGCAGGTACAAAGGCAGGGATAGGAGTAGAAGCTTTGCCGCCTGTACTAAAAGCCATGGGAAATCCCCTAAAAACAAAAACAATAACTTTATCTTGTGGAAAACTTACAACTGGTGTTTCGGTCAAACCTTGGTCGGGTATCTTTATGCTTAGAAATTCTTCAAGTCCAGAAACATATTTTCAAGCTGCTTTTAGGGTGCAAACTCCGTGGGTTATTGACAATATTGATGGGCTATCTCCAAACAAAAAAGAGATTATGAAAAAAGAGTGTTATGTTTTTGATTTTGCACCCAATAGAGCATTGAGCCAAGTCGCAGAATATGGTTGTAGACTCAATCTAAACAGTACAAATCCAGAATCAAAAGTAGCAGAATTTATCCATTTTTTACCAATCCTTGCTTATGATGGGAGTTCTATGAAGCAAGTTGATGCCGCAGGTGTTTTGGATATAGCCATGAGTGGAACAACCGCTACACTACTAGCTAGAAGATGGGAAAGTGCATTGTTGGTAAATGTTGATAATGAAACATTACAAAGAATTATGAAAGATAAATATGCACTTGAAGCATTGATGAGTATAGAGGGATTTAGGACACTTAATCAAGATATAGAAACTATCATAAACAAATCAGAATCAGTAAAAAAAGCCAAAAAAGAAGCTAATGATGAAGAGCTTACACATAAAGAGAAAAAAGAACTTAGTGAGGATGAAAAAGAATACAAAAGCCTTAGAAAACAAATACAAGAAAAGCTCATAAAATTTGCCACTAGAATACCTGTATTTATGTATCTTACTGATTATCGTGAGAGAAGTTTGAAAGATGTGATAACTCAACTAGAGCCAGCATTATTTAAAAAAGTTACGGGATTATCTGTAAAAGATTTTGAACTATTAGTAAGTCTCAATGTCTTTAATAGTTCACTGATGAATGATGCTGTGTATAAATTTAAAAGATATGAAGATGCTAGTTTGGAATATATTGGGATAAATAAACATTTAGATGAGGATATTGGGCTTTATGATACTGTTGTGAGCTGTGATGATTATAGGTTAAGTTTTGAGAATGAAGCTTGATGAGAAGATATGATAAAAATTGTTGAGGGGAAATTATGAGTAAAATAATGATAAAAAATATTGATAAAAAATTTGGCATAAATCATGAAAATGGGCTATATGATTTTAATGATATAGATAATATTTCAAACTTACCACAAAGAGTTTGCAAATCATTAAAAGAAGTAAAACCAAACAGTTTATTTATAGTAAATGGCAAAGTAGTAGTTCTTTTTTTTAACAAAGAAGCTAAGAAAAAAGAGGTATTTGAAAAGTGCTGGAATTTTGGGGAAGCTCCAATTGTCATTATTGAAAATGAAACTGATTTTGAGGTTTATAACGGTTTTGATTTTGTACTAAAAACTGAAACTTCACTTGAATTAGAACCTATTAAAAAAGATGGTTTAAACTATTTATCTCTCATAAGCGGTACATATTTTAAAGATAATAAATTTAAAAATAGAAATAGAAAAGTTGATAAGTTTTTACTTGAAAATATAAAATACGCAAGGGAACAAATTTTAGATAGTTTTAATCATTTGTATCCAGAGGAAACGAAACAAAACCAAAGTATAGCAAACTCTCTTATAGGCAGAATTATTTTTATTCGTTATCTTATCGATAGAGTAGTAACACTGAATTTTGAAAATATTAAAAAGCCTCTTACAAAAGATGAGTTAAAAGATATTTTAAACTCTCAAGATAGAACTTATAGCCTCTTTCAATATTTAAAGTCTGATGATGGATTTAATGGCGATTGGTTTCCTATTAGTGATAAAGAAAAAATAGCCGTTCAACAAGAGCATTTAACCATATTAAAAGAACTTATAAGTGGAACGCAAATGAAAAATGGACAAAGGTCTCTTTTTGAGTTTTATGATTTTTCAATTATTCCAGTAGAATTTATCTCAAATATATATGAAAGCTTCATAGGTGAAGAACAACAAAAAGAAGATGGTGCTTACTATACTCCTACATTTTTAGTTGATTATGTTCTAAAATATACGATAGATGATTATTTTAAAAATAATCCAACCCAATACAATTGTAAAGTTCTAGACCCAGCTTGCGGAAGTGGTATTTTTCTTGTAGAAACACTTAGAAAATTAGTAGCACAATATGAAAAAATAAATAAAGAGTCGATTTCTGCTGAAAAATTAAAAGAGATTATTCAGGACAATATTTATGCTATTGACTCCAATAGAGATGCTCTCGCCGTAAGTGTATTTTCTCTGTATATTACAATGCTTGATTATCAAAATCCAAAAGAGATAGAGAAATTTAAATTCCCATATCTACTTAAAAGTGAGAAAAATGACAATCCAAATTTTTTTCATAGTGATTTTTTTGATACAGGTGCAGAATATAATAATATTTTAAAAGATAAAAAAGTAGATTTTATTATTGGCAATCCTCCTTATGGTAGAAGTACTATCAAAAAAGGTTCGTTCGTAAATGATTATGTAAAAAATAATAAACTTAAAATTGGAAATGGCGATATTGTTCAAGCATTTATGATCAGGGTGAAAGATTTAGTATCTGAAAATACAAAAATAAGTTTTATTGTTACCAGCAAGGTTCTTTATAATTTACAAACAAAAGAGTTTAGAACAAAATATTTTTTCAACCAATTTAAAGTAAATCATATTTTAGAACTATCTTCAGTACGAAAGGAGATATTTGAAAATGCTAATGTTCCTGTATCTATTTTATTGTACGAATATAGTACGGAAAAAGAAGTACGAAAAAATGTAATTAATTATATTTCAATGAAACCTAGCCCCTATTTTGAAAAACTAAAGATATTATTGCTTTCAAAAAGTGATTTTAAAAAGGTAAATCAATCTAAACTTTTAGAAAATGATTATTTGTGGAGAATCCTAGTTTATGGTTCTTACCTAGATTTTAACTTGATTAAACGATTAAAATCTTTTAAAACACTTGATCAATATATTGAAAATAAAAAAGATAAGGCACAAGGACTTACAGTAGGAGGTAAAGATAAAAATTCGACATTAGAATATATTGGTATGCCATATATTCAGACAAAGCAATTTAAACCGCTATATATTGAAAAAAGTAGCCTTGTGTGGGAAAAAGAATTTGCTCATAGAAATAAAAGTCGTGAATTATTTAACGCACCTTCTCTTTTGATTTCTAAAGGAAGTAGTTTATCTTTAGATTTAAAAATTGGTATGCTACAAGAAGATTCTATTTTTACAGATTCTATTACAGCGATTAAACATAATAATAAAAATGATTTATATGGAATCATGGGTATATTATATTCTTCGTTTTTCAAATATTTTATTATCAATACAGGTTCTTCTATTGGTGTTGAACGAGAACAGATACATAACCCTGAAAAATTTTCTTTACCTTATATTCAAGATGAAAATATAATTCAATCAGCTAAGAATATTGAAGAATATTCAAAAAATACTT
>CAMCYD010000035.1 GCA_945883785.1 Helicobacter pylori PMSS1 | reverse complement strand
AAATTCAAAGATTTCGAGTATGAATAGTAGCAATTATTAGATTTTCACTTTAAAAATCACTATTTACTCCCTGTAAATGGTTATTTTTAAAGGGGAAAGATGATGATTGAAACTGTTTATAATCATTTGTTTGAATTTGCAAGTGGCTCTGATATGTTAAATTTGGTCATTACGAGGCACGATAGCCACCATAAAGTCGGCTTCTTGGACTACCTCCAGCGGTGCTAAAGCACATCGCTTTTGGTTCCAAGTCTCTTGCAAATCCTAAAATTGCTCAATCTTTGATTGAGGCTAATTTTAGTGATGATGGCTACGACTGTAAGGAGTAGAAAAAAGTAAAGCAGTTTACTTTTTTGACGACTTTCACATACCTCGCAGTGACTGGAATTGAAATACTGCTTTTTATTTTATTTGGTATTATTGTCTCTATAAGCCACTTGCAAAATCTTTGAATTTGCAAGTGGCTCCTATATCAAAAATTTCTAAATTGTACAGAAAACTTGTATTTCTGTAAATTGTACAATTCTTTAGAGAGATTAATAGAATTCCTTTTTGATATCTCTCCTATTGTATCTGTGCCATGAATAAAGTTTTGAAGATAGTAAATTCCATTATAATTCAAATTTTGAAGTTCATTCATCATATTTTTTATGTCTTCAATATCAAGTAAGCTATCACAAAATGTTGTTCGTACTTCGAAATTTATATTTTCTTTTATAAGTAGCTTGAGAGTTTTTAAAAAATATTGATACTCTTTTACAGCTCTTTTTGTTATTTGTTGGAACTTTGATTTAGGTGCTTTAAAATCAAGAGCTATGTAATCAATTAAATTTTGTTGTACTAAAATTTTAATTATTTTTAAGTTGAGCCCATTTGTATCAAGCTTGATTTTATAACCTAATTTTTTTAATTGTTTTGAGATTTCTACTATCTCTTTATGGATTGTAGGCTCACCACCACACAACACGACACCTTTAAGAAGATTTTGTCTCGTTTCAAAAAAAGCATTAAAGTCATCAAAAGAAAATTTCCCAGTTCCATTGACAATTTCAGGGTTGTAGCAAAAAGAACATCGCATATTGCACCCACTAAACCACAGAATGGCAGAAGGAATATTCTCAAAATCAAGAAGAGTAAAAGGTGTTACTGTTTCAAATATCTTTTGCTTTTTCCACAAAATAAATCCTTTGTCTATGTTCCGCTTTTTTTCCAATATTGAAACTTTCAACTGGACGGTGATACCCCATAACTCTCGTATATACAGTACATTTTGTTCGTTTCATTTCGTTTCTTTCTAAAATTAATTTATCATTCATGATACTTCCTTTGTATGGTTTTGTAAAATTTCTTCATCACATTTTGGACAATATTGGTGTTCCCCACTTAAATAACCATGCTTTTCACATACTGAAAAGATTGGAGTTAATGTGATGTATGGCAATCTAAAATTCTCTAAAACAGTTTTTAAAAACTCTCTTGTCGAATTAACACTGTGTAGTCTTTCGTTCATATAGAGATGTAATACCGTACCTCCTGTATATTTGATTTGAAATTTATCTTGTTTGAGTAGTGCTTCAAAAGGGTCTTGGGTAAAATCAACTGGCAATTGCGAAGAGTTTGTGTAATAAATCTCCCCGTCTAATCCAGCTTGCAAAATATCTGGATATCTTTTTTTATCCTCTTTGGCAAATCTATAAGTTGTCCCCTCGGCTGGAGTAGCTTCAAGATTATAAAGATTTCCACTTTTTTCTTGAAAAGATTTAATCTTTTCTCGTATTTTTTCTAAAATTTCTAAAGATAAATCTTCCCCAAATGTTGTAGATATATCGGATACATCACCACTAAAATTTCGTATCATTTCATTGAGTCCATTGACTCCTATTGTTGAAAAATGATTATCAAATCCTTTAAGATACCGTTTAGAATAAGGATAAAGCCCATCTTCAAAAAGTTTATTGATAATAACTCTTTTTTTCTCTAAAGTAGCATAGGCAAGTTCTAGTAAATCATCAAGTTGTTTGAAAAGCTCACTTGTATTATTTTTACACAAATACCCAAGCCTTGCCATATTGAGTGTAACAACTCCTATGCTGCCAGTCATCTCTGCAGAACCAAAAAGACCATTTCCTCTTTTTAAAAGTTCCCGCAAATCAAGTTGTAATCTACAACACATACTTCGTACAGCATTTGGCTTATAAGCCTCCTCGTTTTCTACTTTGTTTCCATTTCTATCAAGTTTATACTGGCTTCCTACAAAATTTTGAAAATAGCTTGAACCTATTTTTGCAGTATTTTCGAGTAAAATATCAACATTTTCTCCATACCAATCAAAATCTTCGGTAATATTTACTGTTGGAATCGGAAAAGTAAATGGTTGCCCCGTTCTGTCTCCTTCTGTCATAATTTCGTAGTAGGCTTTATTTATCAAATTCATTTCTGGTTTAAAATCTTTATAGGTTAAGTCTTCAAGATTTTTTATTCCACGAGCATTCGCTTTTTCGACCAAAGAGTAAGATTGTACATTTTTAAAAAGATGAATATCATATCTTGTGGGAATTTGATTTTTTAAATCATCTGGAACTGTCCAGTCGATTGTGATATTTGTAAACGGAGATTGTCCCCATCTTGAAGGAACATTAAGATTGTAAACAAAACTTCGTATCGCTTTTTTTATCTCGTTATAATTTAAATCATCAACAAAAATATAAGGAGCAAGATAAGTATCAAAAGAACTAAAGGCTTGAGCTCCAGCCCATTCACTTTGAAGTATTCCTAAAAAATTTGCCATTTGTCCTAGTGCTTCTCTGAAATGTTTTGGAGCATCACTTTCTACTCTTCCACGAACCCCATTAAAACCTTCATTTAAAAGTTGTCGCAAACTCCATCCAGCACAATATCCAGTCAAACAATCCAAATCATGAATATGAATATCTCCGTTTCGATGAGCATATCCTTCCTCTTTTGTGTAAACTTTATCAAGCCAATAATTTGCTATCACTTTTCCAGCTAGATTATTGACAAGCCCAGAGTTTGAGTAGCCTGTGTTAGCATTTGCTTTGATTCTCCAGTCACTTTTTTGGATATATTCTTCCACACTTGCCGTGGAGTTTACAAAAGTAGTATCCGTTCCAAACCCTAAAATATGCTCTCTTTGCATTTTATGTAAAAATCTGTAAGTGATAAATGACTTCATCACCTCAAAATAATTGTAGTTAAAAAGTGTTTTTTCTATTAAGTCTTGCATCTCTTCTACTGTTGTGAGGTTATTCTTGATAGTTGTATTGATAACTTCTATAAAAATATTTTTATCGTAAAGATTATGTACACTATGAAAAGATTTTTTGATGGCATCTTCAATTTTAAAATCTTTGAATTCTTCTTTTGAGCCATCTCGTTTGATGATAAATTGCATATCTATTCCTTGAAAATTTATGAGGAATTCTACATATAAATCATATGAGAAAATATGACTTGTATCAAAAAATGATATAAATAGTAAAACTTCCAAATGACAATATCTTTATAAATCGAAAAGCAAAAAAAGCAAAAAAAGTACTTGATAACCGTCAAATTAATAATCTTTTTTTAGTGCTAATATTGTCATCTATTGAAGGAGTAAGTATGAAAATAATAATTTCACTTTTTATCTTTATGACTTTTAATTTTGCAAATGATGGGAAAGTTGTATTTGAAAAATACTGTTGGGGATGTCATCATCAAACTTCTCTTGCTTTTGGTCCATCCTTTAAAGAGGTAGCAAATAAAAGAACAAAAGAGCAAATCATACTTCATATCAATAATCCAAAAGAATCTTTTCAAAGTTTAGGATATAAACGAACTGTAATGCCATCTTTTGACTTAACAGCACAAGAATATGAAGCGATAAGTGAATATATCTTATCTTTTAAATCTTCCCTACAAGGACAATTATAATGTTTAGATTATCAAATTTACTCAAAACAGCCATTGACAATAAACCATCTAGGATTCTTGATGGTTCGATTGTGATTTGGAATTTTACAAATAGGTGCAATCTCTCTTGTTTGCATTGTTATTCCAAAGCGAGTTTGGATAGTGTGGATACTTTGACGACGGAGACTATCAAAAAAACAATTGATGAATTTGTGCAAAATAAAATAAAATTTATTATCTTTTCTGGTGGTGAACCATTGGTAAGAAAAGACATTTTCGAAATAGCATCTTATGCAAAATCAAAAGGAATTGTCACCTATCTATCATCAAATGGACTTTATATCAATAATTCAAATGCAAAACAAATTGTCGCAACATTTGACTATATTGGAGTAAGCATAGATGGTGATGAAGCAACACACGATGTGTTTCGAGGACTCAAAGGGTCGTTTAAGAAATCAATTGAAGCGATGAGACTTATCCAAAAAGTTGGTGGAAAAGTTGGTATTCGTTTTACCCTTACAAAACAAACTTTAGCTTCTTTGCCTTTTATTTTTGAATTATCCCAAAAAGAAGAATTTGCAAAAATATATATTTCACATCTTGTGTATAGTGGCAGAGGACTCGATAATCTTGCCATGGATATCTCGCAAGAGGAACGCTATGAAGCTGTAAAATATATCATTGATAAAGCTTTTGAATATGAGAAAACAAATCAAAATATAGAAATAGTAACTGGGAATATGGAAGTTGATGCTATTTTATTTTTAAAAGAGATTGAAAAGAAATACCCGAAACTTACTGAAACAGTCAAAAATAAGCTTCAAAGCTGGGGTGGGAATAGTGCTGGGAAAAAACTTCTAAATATTGATAGTTTTGGATTTGTAAAACCTGATCCATTTTTTCCACACACAATTGGAAATATCTTAACGGATAGTTTTACCCATATTTGGAATAACAAGGAAAATAAAATCCTCGAAAGATTGCGAGAAACTCCACGAAAAATAAGTGGTATTTGTGAAGATTGTGAGTATGTACATATGTGTAATGGTGGAAGTAGAAGTAGAGCAAATGCGATTTTTGATGATTTATGGGGAGAAGACCCGAGTTGTTATCTATCGTTAATTAATATGAAGGGGCTGTGATGAAAAAATATGTATTGTTTTTCGGATTTTTGGTATCAAGTTTAGCAAATGAGAAAATATTTGTAGTTGAGAGAGAGAGTTCTTCCTTGGCAATTATTGAAAATAGTATAGTGACCGACCATATACTTGATATGAAAGATATGAATCATGGAGTTGTGAAATTTTATGAAAAGGATGGGTTTGTTATAACAAGAGATGGATTTGTTTTACGATTTGACCCAGACAAAAATGTAATCTTAAATGAATATAAAACTAGTAAAAGTGCGATTGGATTTGTAATTGAAAAAGATTTTGTAGCCGTTGCAAATTATGATGATAAAAGTGTCGATATATTAACAAAAGATTTGAAGCCAATTCAAAAAATAATTACTAATTCAAGAAATGTGGGGATTAAAACCTATAAAGATTATCTTATTTTTGCACAAATGGACAGTGATACTATAACAATTCTAAAAAGAAACCCAAAGAATAAACCTTTTTTTCTCCCCTATAAAGAGTTTAAAAATGTTGGCATTATGCCATTTGATGCTATGATGGACAATCAAAATTTTATTGTTGGATTTTTCAAAAGCCCTTATTTTGGTGTAATTGATATGGATAAAATGGAATTAAAACAAATAAAAATTACAGCACAAAATGATCAACCGGTCTTAAAAGTACCTCATTTTGGTTTTTGGAGTATTGGAAGCAAGCAAGTATTTATTCCAGCAGTTGGAGACAATAAAGTGTTGGTGTATGACAATGAATTCCATTTTATTAAAAATATCACAACAAAAGGACTCCCAGTATTTACAGCACTTAGTCCCAATAAAAAATATCTAGCAGTTACTTTTAGTGGAGAAAATTTTCCTTTTATTCAAATAATTGACACGAATACTTTGGAGGTAATCAAAGAGTTTCATTTTGATGGGAAAGTCCTTCATCTCAGATGGAGTGAAGAGACACCAAATCTTTATGTTTCAGTAAATGACACTAATAAAATAGCGGTTATCAATACAAATGATTGGGTTTTGACAAAAGAGATTTTTCAAGTCAAAAAACCATCTGGGATATTTATTTATAATGACTAAAACAAAGATTACGAAATCTTCGGATTTCGCTTTAGGATCGATTTTATAAGGAACTTGTTCTTTATAAAATGAAACAAATAACAAAGTGAAGGTTCTTTTCATTTTACGAAATAAATTCAAGGAGGAATAGTAATGTCAACAGTATATTTAACAGGAGCGGGTCCAGGGGATATCGAACTTATGACGATGAAAGCATATCGATTAGTACAAAATGCAGATGCTTTAGTTTTTGATAGATTGGCAAATCCAAAAATTTTAGAGCTTTGCAAACCAAATTGCGAAATGATAAATGTTGGAAAAGAAGATGGACATCATCTTGTTCCACAAGAAGAGATAAATGAGCTTTTATATCAACTTTCTCTTAAATATGAAAATATCGTAAGACTCAAGGGTGGTGACCCTTTTGTTTTTGGAAGAGGTGGAGAAGAGGGATTGTATCTTTATGAAAGAGGAATAAAATTTGAAATCATTCCTGGAATTAGCTCGTCAATCGCAGCCCCTGCTTATGCTGGAATTCCTGTAACTCATAGAAATGTTGCTACTTCTTTTAAAGTAATTACAGGTCATGAATCAAGTGATAAAGCAAAATCGCAAATAAATTGGGAATGTATGAAAGATGAAGATACCTTAGTATTTTTGATGGGATTTCATAAGCTTAAGTCTATTTGCTCAAAACTCCAAAAAGTAGGTAAAAGTGCTACAACACCAATAGCAGTTATAAGTAAAGGGACAACAATAGAGCAAGAAGTTGTCGTGGGAACTTTAAAAAATATTGTAGAAAAATCAGCACATTTAAGTTCGCCTGTGATGTTTATTGTAGGTGAAGTGGTGCATTTTAGAGAAAAACTCAATTGGTTTGAAACAAAATGAAGTATTTCCCTCTTTTTCTAAAAATTGAAAATATTAGAGTTCTTCTTGTTGGTGGAGGCAAAGTCGCTACTGAAAAACTAGAAAAAATTCTTGATTTTACAAGTGATATAAAAATTATTACTCCTTTTGTTTCAAACGAAGCAAAAGAATACATTGAAGCTCATCAGCTTTCATTTGAGATGCGAAAATATCGAATTGGAGATATAAAAGAGTTTGATATCATAGTCGTTGCTGTCGATAATTTAGAACTTCAAAAAGAGATATTTGAAGAGTGCAAACTGTATAATAAGCTTTG
This sequence comes from Helicobacter pylori PMSS1, assembly GCA_945883785.1. Classification (GTDB taxonomy): domain Bacteria; phylum Campylobacterota; class Campylobacteria; order Campylobacterales; family Arcobacteraceae; genus CAIJNA01. The sequence goes on along the minus strand of CAMCYD010000035.1, from coordinate 12,233 downwards.
TAATAGTGTAGATAGCGTTGATTATTGCAATTTTATTTTTCCATCTTATATCAAAAAAGGCGGACTTACGGTCGCTATTTCTACAAGCGGCAAATCGCCAGCAGTTGCAAAACATATTAAAGGGTATCTATCAAATAAAATACCAGATGATATTGGAGAATTTTTGGAGTATATGAATACTTTACGAAATAGTATCCCAAAAGGGAAAGAGCGAATGGAAATGCTCAGTAATTTAGCACAAGAATATTTTGAACGATTGGATGAAAAAACAAAATGAAAAAATCAAATATAATATTTATTGTTTTGTCATTGCTTTTTTTTGGATTTGGTGTGATGACACTCCAAGATGCAATGCCAAAACAACAGAAAGAGGAGAGGATTTATACTCTTATCTCACCATATTTCCCTTATGTTGTGGAGAAAAGACTCGGTGGATTGACAATTGTTTTTAATGATACAAAAGAAAAAATGAAGCCAACCAATAGTGAATTTTATGAAAAAATAGCAAGTATTGATAGATTTTGGGGGCAACAACATCTTCAACTTCAAGATAATTATGTTGTAGTTTTTGATAATAATAAAACATTACAAACAACCATTCCTCTCTTAAATCAAAAAGAAAAAGATTTTATCATCACTTACTTTTTAGCAAAGGAGATTAAATGATAGACGAGGTTTTATTAGAGATACAACATAATTTTCCTCTTGTGAAGTCGCCTTTTTTGAAGATAGCACAAAAATTTCAAACTACCGAAAATGAAGTTATTCGGATTTTAAAAGAGCAAAAAGAATCTGGTGTCATTCGTCAAACTTCTGCAATTTTTGACACGAAAAAGTTGGGATACACATCCTCCTTAGTCGCTTTTTGTGTCGATGAAACAAATATAGAAGAATGTGCAAAAAATATCAATACACATCCTGGTGTTTCGCATAATTATCAAAGAAGCCATATATACAATCTTTGGTTTACGATAGCTGTTCCACCAAATTCAATAATTGGATTAGAAAAAACAGTTGAATATTTCGCATCGAAAGCTGGAGTTACTGATTATTTGATACTTCCTACAAAAAAAATGTTTAAAATTGCAGTGAAGCTTGATACTACAAAACAAAAATCACTCAAAGAAGAGATGGTCAAAAAGACATTTTCTGAAATAACTTTAACACAAGAACATTATGATTTGATAGAACTTTTACAAAAAGATATAGAGTTTATTCAAGAGCCATTTTTTTGGATAATTGAAAAACTGGGCATTACTTATGAAAAATTTTTTGAACTCTTTATGGAGCTTCAAAAAAGTGGAGTTATGAGAAGATTTGCATCTATTCTAAATCACAAAAAAGCTGGGTTTACTTCAAATGCAATGGTTGTTTGGGAGATAGATGATGAAAAAGGTGATGAGATTGGATCTATTGCAAGTCATTTTAGTGCTGTGAGTCATTGTTATTTACGACCTGTTTTTGAAAGTTGGAAATACAATCTTTTTACAATGATTCATGCTAATTCAGAGAAAGAACTTGAAAATATTATTGAAATGATGGGAAATGAGATAGCTTCAAAGTCTAACTTTATACTCCACTCAATAAAAGAATTTAAAAAAGTACGAATAATTTATTTTAGCAATGAATTTGCTATATGGGAGGAAAAATATGCAATTTCTTGAGCTTGAAGGTGGTTATTTAGTGATTGGTGGATTTATTTTAGCGGTTGCAATTTTTGTGACCACGAGAGCATTTATGCCTCAAAATAGCTTTAGAAAAGGGGTCGGAGGTGTTTTTGTATTTCTGTCTATAGCCATATTTTCCCACTATCTTATAACAACAAATAGAATGAATGAGGTAAAAATTGCTTTTGAAAATGGAAAAAATGTCATATGTGAAAGTAGGGCTACACGAAAAGTGAGTCAAAGTGTTATTATAAATCAAAAACTTGGTTGGAAAATTGAAGATGATATTTTGGTGTCAAGTCAATATGAAAGAGGATTTCATACTGCTAGATGCATTGTTGAATAAGGTTGTATAAAAGAGTTTTAATTTGACATTAATCAAAGACTTATTGATTGTAAATGACTAAAATTCTTATTGAAACCGTCATCAATTTGGAAGTAACTAGTTCATGTAATTCCTTCTAAAATAACATAAATATAAAGACGAAAATACAAATTGTGGCGGTCATCATTAAAGTACCTCCAGTTCATTCATCTCTAGAAATAGTTTAATGAGTTGGAGGCACATATAAGGAGTTTATATTGAAAGAGATGTTAAAAAACATACGATATTTTGCATCATTTGATGATAGCACTTTGCAAGAATTGGCAAAAATTTGTACTATAAAAAAATTAGTACTTGGTGAAATACTCTTCTATGAAGGAGATGAGCCTACAAATATATATTATCTTTCATCTGGCTACTTGAATATCTTAAAAAATAATGGAAATCTGAAACAAACTTATGTTCATACAATAGGTCCAGGGTTTTTAATTGCTGAAGTTACTATATTTGAAGATATAAAATATCCAGCAACAACTGAAGCCATACAAGAATGTGAGCTCTTAGTGATTAATAAAAGAGAGTTTATTGAAAAGTTTTTTAAAGATATAAATCTCCTTCAAGAGATAGTAAAATCATTGAGTATGAAAGTAAAATATCTTATGAATTCACTAGAATCCGAAACTTCAATAAGCACAAATTTAAAAATAGCTAAATTTATTATCAAAAATGAAGCAAATATAAAAAAAATAAAACATAAAGATATTGCTTATGAATTAAATACAACATCAGAAACTGTGTCTAGAATTTTAAAAAAATTTATGCAACAAGGTTTTTTATCTAAAACAAATCCAATTATTGTGAAAGATATACAAGGTATAAGAATTTTATGCAACTAAATGGGTCTATTACTGAAATTATTATTTTTTTAGTTTTTGTAGTTGCATTTATGATTTTTTCAATTTCTCCTGCTATTTGGATAAGTGAGAAAATGACACATACTTTTCAAATAAGCACACAATATTCTCATAAAATCATCCTTTTTTTTACAATTTTTTTTGCCTCTTTGGCTTCATTCTTTCTTTATTCTTAGTTTGAGATTAAATTATTCAAATAAACTCTAAACTTGATAATCGTCAAGTCATTAATTTTTCTTTTTACATACAATTCAATTAAGATAAAAATATATTAAGGAGTCTTCAATGCTAGAACCGACGATTATCAGGCCGGAAATTGCACTAAATGATTTTTTACCGATATTTTTATCGTCTTCATTCGTACTTTTATTTGGGCTTTTTTTTGTGGCTATTTATACTTTAGTCAAAATGAATGTACTAAAAAAAGTTTATATGCCTATTGCTTACCTTTTTTGGGGGCTTCAAGCATATTGTATGTATTTTATGGCTCATAAAATTGGTAGTGAACCATTTACGGTTAAAGTTTTGATGTCAACCATGGTTGCCTACCTTACATTACCGCATTTATATTATTACCTCAATCAAAAAGCCCATGAAAAATACGAAAATTAAAAAGGAGGTAAAAGTGAAAAAAGAAGTTTCTGTTTGGACAAACAACAGATTTTGGCAAAGATCAGCTGCTTGGGTAACTGGTTTTGCTTCTATTTTGTTAATCTGGCTTACATTTGATACATCAAGTCAAATTGCCATGGGGACAGATAGTGATCTGCAAAATAAAGTAACAAAAAGGGTTCCAGGACCAACTGTTATAAATTATAAAGTCACTTATGAGATGAGTGATGCAAGAGGTCATGAGGTGCCAGTTATTGGTGAAAAAGAGATGTTTTTTGGAAGAGATGACTATAGCGAAAAAGAAGCTAGTGATTTACTTCATTTAGGAAAACTAGGAAGTCAAGCCAAAAACTGTATGAATTGTCATACATTACTTGGAAATGGTGCTTATTATGCACCTGATTTGACAAAAGCATGGTTAGACCCAGCTTGGGGACCTGAGGGTTCAATGATGGCAATGACAGGAAAAAATACAAAAGAGGAAGCGATGGCGGAATTTTTACAATTTCCTTCAAAATATCCTACACATGAAAGAATGATGCCAAATCTTGGTATTACTGCTGAAGAAGCAAAAGGTCTTGTAGCATTTTTGAAACATATGTCTTCGATTGACACAAATGGTTTCCCTAGAAACTTCGGAAGAATGCAAGGAGCAATACATGGTAAATAATCTTCAATACGAATCACAAAAATTAGGAGTTATGTATTTTACAGTTGCTGCCATACTTTTTGGCGCTCAACTTTTGATGGGATTAATCGCTGCTACTCAGTTTTTATACCCAAGCTTTTTGTTTGAATTATTTGACTTTAATGTCGCAAGAATGGTGCATATCAATGCTCTTGTAGTATGGATGTTGTATGCAATGATTGGTTCTGTTTACTTTTTGTTACCTGATGAAACAGGGATAGAAACTGTTGGTGTTAAGCTTGGAAAACTTGGATTTTGGGTATTAACTGCGGCTGTTACAGTTGTTGTTTTAGTATATATCTTAGTGCAAGTTGGACCAGCGGATGAAAGTACAATTTGGCTTATCAATGAAGGTAGAGAGTATATCGAAGCTCCAAGATGGGCTGATATCGGTATCGTTGTAGTTGTACTTATCTTTGTAGCAAATGTTTTTATGACAGCTATAAAAGGGGAAAGAACAGGAATAATGACTGTTATTATGGCTGACCTTTTAGCGCTTGCTGGGCTTTACTTAGCAGGTATGTTTTTTACTGACAATATCTCAATTGATCAATATTGGTGGTGGTGGGTAATTCACCTTTGGGTTGAAGCTACTTGGGAAGTTTTCGTAGGATCGTTAGCTGCTTGGGGACTTATCAAAATGATAGGTGCAAGAAGAGAAGTGGTTGAGATGTGGTTATGGATTGAAGTTTCTATGCTATTTGGTTCTGGAATCTTAGGTCTTGGGCATCACTACTTTTGGATTGGAACACCTGAATATTGGTGGGAAATCGGAGCATTATTTAGTGCACTTGAACCTGTTCCACTTGTAGCTATGTTTGTCCATGTTGTTTATGACTGGGGTAAAGAAACAGGGCTTAAAGTTGGTGAAGGTAAAAAAGCAACTCAAAATAACTCTCCAGCCTTTGCTTGGTTTGTTACAAATGCTTTTGGTAACTTTTTAGGTGCTGGTATCTGGGGATTTTTCCATACATTACCACAAGTAAATATTTATACTCACGGTACACAATTTACTTCGGCTCATGGTCACTTAGCATTTTTTGGTGCTTACGCAACTATTTTGATAGGGATGTTTTATATCGGTGTTCAAGGAACAAACGGTATTAAAGAGATGAGATCAACTTTTGCATCAAAAATGGCTTTATTTTTAATTACTTTTGGTGTATTAGGAATGGGTATCGCATTAACAGTTGCTGGATATGGGCAAGTACTTGTTGAAAGAGCTCAAATGGGAGCAACTTGGGAAGGATATTTTGTATCTCAAAATGCACTTTGGTTTGTACAAGGTATGGGTTGGAGACTTGCTATGGGTGTAGTTACTCTAGTTGGTTTTGTTTATTTAATTGTAGATTTACTCAGTATTGGTAAGTCTAAAATTCATACAAGATAAGGGAGAACAAGATTATGATCGAACAGTTTACAGATGTAGTGCCAAGTTTTTTTGGACTACTCAATCAAGGACCTTTGACATTGACAATATTTTTACATACGATAATAATTTTACCAATGTTTTGGATATATGCTCAAGAGAAAAAAAGATTAGAAAACGAAAAATAATTGGTACGGAAAGTTTCTAAAGAATTAGGAACTTTCAGGCTTCAAAATAAATTTAAGGAGAACAATATGAGACTAAATAAATTTTTAAGTGTAGCAGCAGCTATGGTAATAACTGGTGGATTAAGTAGTGTATTTGCATACGATGCAGAAAAAGCTTATGAGCAAGAGTGTCAAGGTTGTCATGGTCCTATGCATCAAGGTGGAGTAGGAAGTGATATTAGACCAGATAAACTAAAAGATAAAACTTCAATGTTTTTAGCTGATACTATTTTAGAAGGAAGAGCTGGAACTGCTATGCCACCTTTTAAAGGAACAATAAGCAAAAACGAAGCTTCTCAAATGGTAGATTACCTACAAAAATTTGCAGGTAAAAAAGCAGAAAGTTTAACTCTAGAAAATGTTAAATCAAAATGGAGAACTTTAAATGACAGAGCAGCTTTTGCAAAAAAATATCCTGATGCTGTTGATGTAAAAGAAGCAACAGATGTTGTGTTTGTAACTGAAAGAGATGCCTCTAGAGTTGCATTTTTAGACGGAACTACTGGAAAAGTGCTTTCAAAACATCCAGCTGGATTTGCAGTTCATGTTACTGTTACAAATAAAAGAATGCCAAGATATGCGTATTCAATTTCAAGAGATGGACTTGTAACAATGTTTGACTTAAATACTCCAGGTCAACAAAAAATTGCTGAAGTTAGGGTTGGAAGTGAGTCTCGTGGTCTTGGTGTTTCTCCAGATGGAAAATATCTACTTGCAGGAAACTATACTCCAGGTGGAGCTGTTATGCTTGATGCTATGACTCTTGAGCCTTTAAAAGTATATGCAACTGATAAAGTTGAAGGAATGGACGGAAAAATAGGTGAAAGTAGAGTTGCTTCAATAGCTGATACTCCATATGGTCCTTATTTTGCTATGGCATTAAAAGATGCTGGAAGAGTTTATATTATAGATTATTCAAAACCTGATTTCCCTATCGTTGGGGACATTCCTGGAATTGGAAATATCTTACACGATGCTTTCCTAAATGAAGGAAAAGAACTTGGAAGATACTATATGATAGCTTCACAAGGTAGTGATGTTATTGGTATCGTTGACTTTAAAACAAAAGCTTTAGTTTCAAAAGTTTATACAGGAACTGGAAGTAAACCGCATCCAGGTCAAGGTTCAAGCTGGTACAACAAAGAATACAAACAAATTAATGCAACAGTAAATATGAATGTTGGACAAGTTTCAGTTTGGGATAGCAACTGGGATGTTATAAGAAATATTCCAACTGGTGGTGGAGGATTGTTTGTCGGAACTAGCGAACACACACCATATATTTGGGCAGACAATGTTCTTGGAAGTCCAAAAGTTTGGAATGAAGTACATTTGATTGACAAGGAACATTTAGATGTTGCAAAAATTATCAAAGTTGGTACAACAGAAGGTCAATTAATAGATGGAAAAACTAAAAAAGTATTAAAAACTTGGAAAGTTCCAACTGTAAAAGACAAAGATGGCAAAGCTGTAATTCCTAGAATTTTACATGCAGAACCTGCAAATCATGGTCAATGGACAATGATAAGTGAATGGAATGCTGGAAGAATTGGTATTTATGATGCACAAACTGGTGAATTTGTAAAATATGTTGAAGGACTTACAACTCCTACATTTACTTATTCAATAGAGCACAGACAAACTATTCCTGGTGCTTAATCTAATTTTTCTTCCTCTCTTTTTGGAGGGGAAGAATTTTTACTTCATACTTTTAGAAACTCAAAAGTAAAAAAGGATTTTTGATGAAAATTTTTATATTTTATTTTTTAGTTTTTATAAACTTATCAGCTTCTTATCTGGACTCAAAAAGTTGTGCTGAGTGTCACGACAATATTTACGAAGAGCACAAAAGCTCAATGCACCACAAATCTTCAATTCATAAAGATGCTTTTCACGAAGCAGTAAAAAACAAAACAACACCTGATAAATACGACTGTGCTTTTTGTCATTCACCAGCCTCACCAAATCTTCTAGCTTTAAAAAATGGTGATGAAAAGCCAAATAATAGAGTTACTGAAGAGGTTGATGGAGTGAGTTGTTTTTATTGTCATCAGATTACAAAAGTGATGGAAGCCAAACATCAAAATATTAATTTTTTTAGTTACAGTGGAGGAAAACCAACTTTCTTTGCGAACATCAAAGATCCTGATATGAGTGATAAACATGCTAGCAACTCAAATGAAATCTATAAAAATTCGCAAGTTTGTATGGGGTGTCATTCTCATAAATATAATAGTTTTGATGTAGAAATTTGTAACTCCAAAAATGAGCCAAAAGAACCCACTAGCGACTGTATAGGTTGTCATATGCCAAAAACAAGCGGAAGTTCAGTTAAGGTAGATAAAAAAGGTCGTTCAAACTATGTAACTCATGAATTTTTAGGAATAAGATCAATCGATATGGTCAAAAAAGCAGTTGAATTAAAACTTGCCAAAACAAAAACTGGATTTAGTTTGCAAATTGAAAATAAAATGGGCCATCCTATTATTTTACAGCCGATGAGACTCAAATATGCACAAACTATTGTTGAAAGAAAAGGTAAAATTATTTGGCAAAACTTTAAAATATCCCCGCTTGAAGATAAAGTTGCTACTTTTACAACTACTTACAAAAATGATGCTGGAGTTGAAGTTTTACCCCCACAAGCAAAAGGATTTTTATTTAAAAATAACCTTGGGATTGGAAAATCAAAAACTATAAATTATGAAGTAAATCTCAAAAAAGGAGATGTGATAACCTCAAAATGGTACTCTTTAATTGTTCGTCCAGAACTAGCAAAAGAGCTGGGACTTAGCGATGAATTTTTGAAAGTTTACGAGGGGACAAAAGTTCAAATAATCTATTAATAGAGTCACTTGCAAATTCAAAGATTTTGAGTATGAATAGTAGCAATTATTAGATTTTCACTTTAAAAATCACCATTTACTCCCTGTAAATGGTTATTTTTAAAGTGAAAAGATGATGATTGAAACTGTTTATAATCATTTGTTTGAATTTGCAAGTGGCTCAATAGAATTATTCTTTCAAAACCTGTAACTTGTTGCGAGTTATCAAACTGTCAAATCAGCCCGTAACAAGTTACAGATTTCTTAAAAATGGTATTACTTTCTATCTCACTCTTCTAATCCTGCCTTCCAAAAACACTTAACAATAAATCAATAACTGATGTTACGATAATCAAAAACTGCAAAACAGCTAAAAGACATTTTAAATCAAAAGGAGAATTCACATTATTAACGAATACCCATTGATAATATAGTAATACCAAATCAAATAAAAAGTAGTATTTCAATTCCAGTCACTGCGAGGCACGAAGCAGTCCAAGAAGCCGACTTTATAGTGGCTATCGTTCCTCGCAATGACCAAATTTAACATATTACTATCTTTTTTAAATGGTATAAATGACAAAGAAATAAAAATAGATTTTAAGAATTTATTAAAAATTTAGAATTTAAGCACAATTTTATAGCTTAGTCAAAAGCAGTGCAGATATCGATGATTTAGCAAATAGTGCGAAGATGAACGCATCTACTTTGAGTGGGAGTTTGTTTTAACTTCTACAAATCAATCAAATCTTTTTATAATTCCTCTTGACAAACACTCATCTCCTCTGATACAATTTCATATTAGCACTCAAAAGACTTGAGTGCTAAAAATTTGAATATTATAAGGAAAATACAATGAATGCAATTTTTGAAAAACTAACAAATCAAATGAGAGAAACAATAGAATCTGGGCTTAGTTTAGCTTTGCATAATAAAAATCAAGAGGTTGAGATAGTCCACATCATTTGGGGGCTTTTAACAAATACGAGTAGCCTTTTAAATCAGCTTTTAAACAAACTCAATATTGACAAGACTGCGATTGAACTTGAGGCGAAGAGTGTGGCAAATAGGTTGCCAAAAGTTTCAAGTCTTACAAAAGAAAATATCAAAATAGGGCGAAATGTAGTTGCTAGCTTACAAAATGCACAAGGGTTGATGAGTTCAACTGGAGATAGTTTTTTGGCAGTGGATACTTGGATTATCGCAAATTTAAAAGATGCGGTATTTAAAGAGATACTTGGAAAATATGTCGATTTGAGTGAGATTAAAAAAGAACTTGAAAGTATAAGAGGTGGAGCTAAAGTTGATAGCCAAAGTAGTGACGACAATCTTGAGGCACTTGGAAAATACGGTATTGACTTAAACAAAATGGCAATTGATGGAAAACTTGACCCAGTTATTGGAAGAGATGAACAAATCAGTAGAATGATGCAAATCTTGATACGAAAAACAAAAAACAATCCAATTTTATTAGGGGAACCAGGGACTGGAAAAACGGCAATTGCTGAAGGGTTGGCTCAAAGAATAGTAAACCACGATGTCCCTACAAGCCTAATGAACAAAAGAGTTATCAGTCTTGATATGAGTGCTTTAATTGCTGGGGCAAAATATAGAGGGGAGTTTGAAGATAGACTCAAAGCGGTAATCAAAGAGGTGCAAAAAGCTGGAAATATTATCCTTTTTATTGATGAGATTCACACAATTATAGGAGCAGGGGCGAGTGAGGGGTCTATGGATGCAGCCAATATTCTAAAACCAGCACTTGCACGAGGGGAACTTCACACGATTGGGGCAACAACTTTAAAAGAATATAGAAAATATTTTGAAAAAGATGCAGCGATGCAAAGAAGATTTCAACCTGTAAAAGTGGATGAACCCTCTGTAAATGAAGCTTTACAAATACTAAGAGGTATCAAAGAAAAGCTTGAAACTCATCACAATGTAACGATAAATGATAGTGCTTTAGTAGCAGCGGCAAAACTAAGTGATAGATATATTACCGATAGATTTTTACCAGATAAAGCGATAGATTTGATAGATGAAGCAGCAGCTGAACTCAAAATGCAAATCGAAAGTGAACCAACAGCACTTTCAGTCATTAAAAGACAAATCAGCACTTTAGAGGTTGAAAAATCAGCACTAAAGATGGAAAAAAGTGATAAAAATAGTGCAAGAATTGAAGAGATAGAAAAAGAGTTAGCCAATAAAAATGAGGAAAAAAGAAAGTTAGAAAATCAATTTCTTAATGAGAAAAAAACATTTAACGGGATTTCGGCTCTTAAAATTCAAATTGATGAGCTTAAAACAAAAGCAGAAAAAGCAAAAAGAGAAAGTAGATTTGAAGAGGCTGCAAAAATAGAGTATGGTGATATTCCAGCTTTAGAAAAACAGATAACAGATTTTGAAAATACTTGGGCAAAGATGGAAGAATCTGGAACTTTACTACGAAATTTTGTCAATGAAGAGAGCATTGCAAGTATTGTGAGTCGTTGGACAGGAATCCCTGTAAATAAAATGCTTACAACTGAAAAACAAAGAATCTTAGGTGTTGAAGATGTCCTTAAAAAAGAGGTAATCGGTCAAGATGAGGCAATCCATGCGATAGCAAGAGCGATAAAAAGAAATAAAGCAGGGCTCTCAAGTGATAATAAACCAATTGGAAGTTTTATGTTTTTGGGTCCAACTGGGGTAGGGAAAACTGAAAGTGCAAAAACATTAGCTAGATTTTTATTTGATAATGAAAAATCACTTATCAGATTTGATATGAGCGAATATATGGAAAAACACTCTGTGAGTAAACTTGTAGGGGCACCTGCTGGGTATGTAGGATACGATGAAGGGGGACAACTCACAGAAGCAGTAAGACGAAAACCTTATAGTGTTGTCTTATTTGATGAGATTGAAAAAGCTCATATTGATGTATTTAATATCTTGCTTCAGGTATTAGATGATGGAAGACTTACTGATAATAAAGGGGTTACGGTTGATTTTAAAAATACAATTATCATCTTAACTTCAAATATCGGAAGTGCAAAAATTATCAATATTAAAGATAAAGATGAGAGAAGAACGCAAGTTATGAATGAGCTTAAAGCACATTTTAAACCAGAATTTTTAAATAGACTTGATGATATTATTATCTTTGATGCACTGAACCTTGAAGCAATTACAACTATTGTTGATATTATGTTTGCATCAATTGCTAAAAAACTTGAGAGTAGAAATATTAAAATTTCTCTTACTCCAAAAGCAAAAGAGTATATTGCAAGTGTTGGATTTGATCCTGATTATGGAGCAAGACCACTTAAACGAGCATTGTATGAGATTGTTGAAGATAGACTTGCGGAACTTATCCTTGAAGATAAAATTAAAGAGGGTTCAACTGTAGAGTTTGACTATATTAATGGAAGTGTTGAATGTCAAATAAACTACTAAAATGGGTAGTCACAAAAAAAGTTATATTTTAGAGCCACTTGCAAATTCAAACAAATGATTATAAACAGTTTCAATCATCATCTTTTTACTTTAAAAATAACCATTTGCGAAGGAGCAAAAAGTGATTTTTAAAGCGAAAATCTAATAATTGCTACTATTCATACTCAAAAT
>CAMCYD010000034.1 GCA_945883785.1 Helicobacter pylori PMSS1 | reverse complement strand
AGAGCCACTTGCAAATTCAAAGATTTTGAGTATGAATAGTAGCAATTATTAGATTTTCACTTTAAAAATCACTTTTTGCTCCATGCAAATGGTTATTTTTAAAGTAAAAAGATGATGATTGAAACTGTTTATAATCATTTGTTTGAATTTACAAGTGGCCCTTGAGTTTAAAAGATACAACAAAAGAGACTTCTAACCTATCAAATACTTTTGCATCGCATCTTTTGAAGCTAGTTTTTCCCCTTGGACTATAAACTCTCCAAAATTGACATCATATATTTTTCCAGCTTCTGTTTTTCCATAACTCACTATAAAATTAGCTGCCATTTTTTTATCAGCTTCACTTGCATTTTTTTCAAAAAGAACAAGTGGTCCAGTCGCATCTACGATTCGAGCTTTGAGGTATTTTTTACTATTTGTGGCATCTAGCTTGAGATTATCCTCTTGATGTCGCCCAATAATAAGTTTTGCACCATCTGGAAGTCTTAATTGTCTTCCTACTTTGAGTGTATCAATATCTTCAATCTCCAATGAATCATTTGCTACAAAATCTCTCAAACGATTACTAAATTGGATATCTGTCAATAAACATCCACCAGCAGGTGGTTCAAAATCTTCCAAACCAATCTCTTTAGCAATTTCCAACTGGGCAGTTCTCCCCCTCCCACTTATATCAAGGAGTTTTTCTCTATTTATCCAACCTTCTCTTTCAGGTTTTGTCATAGGGAGGAGCTTCGCACTCAGTGGTCTTACTACCAAATCTTCATTTTCACTCAACTTTTGAACAATTCCCAAAGCATCTTTATTTTGGCTCATAGGACGTTGCCCCAAAACTTCTCCACTTATCATAAAAGAAGCATCATATTTTTCTAGAAGTTTTGCTGTATGCCGAAACATAAATCCATGACAATCAATACAAGGATTGAAATTTTTTCCGTAGCCATATTTTGGTTCAAATAAAACTTCCCCTAAATATTCCTCTTTCAAATTCAAAATTTCTAATTTTGCTCCGATAAAATCACACATTTTTTGCATATAAACAATTCTATCGTTTAACGAACCAAATCCTGTGTCAACATGTATTGCTACAACTTCAATTCCTTGATCAATGATTAACTTCATAGACAATATAGAATCAAGTCCACCGCTAAATAGTGCTAATGCTCTCAAAATAACTCCAGTGGGTTTAAATATTTATTATTTTTTGTAGCTTGAAATACTAAAATGTCTTCAACTCTACCGACAACATACCCTTGTGGTATAACTTTCCCCACACTTAAAGTTGGTGCTATTTGACTAAGCTGTGAATATATCGTATGAATATCTCCACTATGTTTTAAAATAACAACATTTCCAAGTGACCCTGCATCATTTTTGGCATACACAACTTGTCCTTTGAGAGCACTATATACTTTTTCATTTTTTGTATTTGATTTAAGAGAAACAGATTCATTGAAAAGTTCTATTTTATAGATAGGATCAACATATTGTCCAAACTTTTTCGTAACAGTATACTCAGTCAAAGGAGCTTGCATTTTAATATTTTTTGAATCAGAAAGTTTGATTCCTTGGTTTGTATTTCCCATATTTCTTACTTTAATATCAGCATCATTTTCTAAAATTTCTTTCGAAAGTATTTTGATATCTTTTGATTTATTTTCTATCGTATCGTCAACAACTTCAACAGTAGCCGAAGATTTTTTAGCTAATCTTTTTTCATCTTCTTTGGCTTTTCGATTTCGTTTTTCTTCTTCTCTTTTTGCTTGTAACTCAGCTCTTTTAATTTTCTCTAATTCTGTTTCTTTCACGATATTTAATTGACTTAATAATGAATTGATTTGATTTTGTTTTTTAACGATTGTTTTTAACTCTTTTTGATAATCTGAATGTTTTGCTTTTAAACTTTCAATTGAACTCTCTTGAGCTTTTTTCAAATCCAAAAACCGCTTTTCTTCATCTTTCGCACTAGCTATAAACTTTTCTAATTCTAGTTTTTTTACATCGTTATCATTTTTTTGATTTGTTATTTGAAAATATTCAATGTTTGATTTTAAGACATTATCCTTAGAATTTTCGAAAATTAACTTGAACTTTTCTTTTTCAATTATTTCATACAAAGTTTTTTTATCTAAATAATCTTTTCCAATAGTTGTTGTATATTTATCAATCACAGCTTTCACAATTTTTTCTTCTACTGAGGCTTTGTATTGTTCAATTGATTTTGATTTTTGTGTTAATAGTTCTATATCTTGTTTTGCTTGATCGAGTTTGATTTTATTTGAAGCAATGTTTGTCGATATTTTTTTAAGATTATTCTCGATTTTAGCAAACTTTTCTTCCTCTAGAGAAAGTGCATTTGCAAGAATGCGTATCTTACCATTTGTTTTATCTTGCTCTTGTTTTTGCTCACTCAATATATTTTTGTTGTAATCAATTTTTTGATTTATCTTTTTAATATCAGCACCCAATAAAAGATAAGCCCAAAAGAAAAGAAGTATAAATATTCTCATATCTTATTATTTAAACCTATTTTTAATTAAAACGCCAAAAACGGTAACAAAAGAGATAAAAAGAGACAATATTAAAACAGAAGCCGCTTCTAATGTTGTGTATTCTATTTTATTTTGCAAGATTAATTTTGCTACTTCGGGTGAAAAAATCAACTCTATATTTTCATAAACATAAAAAACACCACCTATCACTAATATTCCAGCAAAAAGACCACTAATAAGAGCTAGTTTTATGATTGGTTTCGCACCATACAGAAGCGAACCCCCATGAAGATTTATAATCTGTAGCCTTTCGTAATGCTCATAAAACCAAATATTAATTTGATTTGCAATGATAAAAAATGTGAAAATTATCATAAATATAAACATAGTCATAGAAACAGTTTTGATAAATAAAAATAACGAATAAACATTGTCATGGTCTTTTGAAAATGTTTCAACAGATTTCATACCATTTACAGACAAAAGTTGTTTTTTAATCTCTGCCAATACAGAAGTTGTTGGAAAATTGTTAAGTGAGATAGTATAAAAATAAGGCAATTTTACTTGGAGAAGTGTGAAGGAGCCTTCTGACACATCATGTTTTAAATCCTCAAGTATTTTGTCTCTGGACAATGATTTTAACTCTTTTAAGTCAATGACTGATAATTTTTTAATATCATCTTCTACAATGGGTGTTGCCGTTACGATTACTATTGAATAATCATTTGTAATCGTTAGTTCATATTTGTCTATCATTTTTGAGATAGAAACATATATTGCAAATGAAAAAAGCATTATGATTAATGGCAAACTAAACGATAAAAATCTTTTAAGATTCATAAATATCTCCAGATAAAATATCAAATTTTCTAAAACTTAACCCAAAATTATCAGGTATTCTGTGTGTGACAATTATGATGGTTATCCCTAACTGTTCATTTGCTTTTCGTAGCAAACTCCAAATCACTTCAGCAGAATAATCATCAAGATTTCCAGTTGGTTCATCCGCTAAAATAAGCTTTGGATTGTGAGCCAAGGCTCTTGCAACCGCC
This sequence comes from Helicobacter pylori PMSS1, assembly GCA_945883785.1. Classification (GTDB taxonomy): domain Bacteria; phylum Campylobacterota; class Campylobacteria; order Campylobacterales; family Arcobacteraceae; genus CAIJNA01. The sequence continues at coordinate 16,158 of CAMCYD010000034.1, read as the reverse complement.
GCTCTTTGTTGTTCCCCACCGCTCAGTTCATATGGAAAAGTTTCCCCTTTTGAACTTAATTTGACATGTTTGAGCAACTTTTTTGCTTGCACTAGGGACAATTTATCGTTGTACCCATTTAATTTTAATGGTAGCATTATATTTTCTTCAACCGTATATTCTTTAATGAGTTTGTAGTCTTGAAAAATAATCCCTATATTTTTTCTGAGTTCTCTTAGTTTTCCGTTGCTTGCTTTTAAAATATTTTGTTTATTCACAAGCAAAACACCACTTTTTGGTTTGAGTCCACCATAAAAAGATTTGAGAAGCGTTGATTTTCCACTTCCGCTTGAACCAGTTATAAAAACAAAATCCCCTTGTTTTATGTGAAATTTTCCGTTGTTGATAATATTCTTTTTACCGTCATAACTAAGACAAATATCATTCGCTAAAATCATTTCATACCGCCTATTAATATTTGAGTTATAAGATTATGTGCTTTGTGGTTCGCACTTGTCGGAACTGGTACTGTTATAAAATAACTTATATTTTCATTGTCAACCATAAGATAAATTGAAAATGGTTTATTAAAGCTTCCAATGCAAACATGAATAAGTCCACTATTTTTTGTTATTTCAAATGCATATGTAAAGTGAACCATAAAATCATCTTGAACTATCGGTTCCATTGGTAAACTCTGAGCAATCTCTAAAAAAGATACTGTGTTTTTTACTGGAAATGAAAAATCTTTATCAAGCTTTCTATCTTCAGATATTGTATCAGCATAAATCGTTGCATCCCAAATATCTTTCCCCATCCTTTTCCATCTATCCTCATACTTGCTACTTACTTCTAAATTTTGGTTTTTGACTATTATACTTTTTTCAGTGTAAGTTGCATAAAGTTCTTTCGAATATTCGTAATAAAGTGGACTATCGGTTCTAAGCTCTAAACTACCACCAGTATTTAATACCCGTAAAGCTTCATTAATAAATTCTTTACTCATAACTCTTCTGTGAGGTTTTTTATCCCACGGAACTGGAAAATGAACAAAAATTTGACTTATAGAATTTGATGATATAAATTCTAAAAACAATCTTGCATCATAATTAACAACAAAAATATTTTCAATATTTTCCATTCTTATTTGTTTTAAAACTTGTTCAATTGAGGGTGTATGTATCTCTATTCCGATATAAATTTTATCTTTATTTGTTTTTGCTTGATACAAAAGATGTCTTCCACTTCCAAAACCAACCTCAATGCAAACATCTTTTTGGCTCGTAAATTCATTTACAAAATAACTTATATCTTTGAGGTATTCTTTTTTTGGCTCCATTTTAGAATTATGAATAGTTATATTGGATGAAATTACTTCACATTGTGTAAGCTCAATATATTTTTGAAGTGCTTTTTTTGCAATGCTTACAGGGGTTACTCTTGTGGTTATATCAAGTTTAATAAGATGATTTCCATTTTTTTCTAACTTAGTAAGAAGAAATAATTTGTCTTCAATTCTTACACAAATTTTATCTTCTTTTGGTGACTTAGCTATAAAATCAAAAAAAACTCCATCTTTTGAAGATGGAGTTTTGAGTGAATTATGCTTTTTTGTAATAATATGGGGCATTTGTCATATAACCTATTTTGCTGGTTCTTGGTTTGGTTTTGGCTCAGCTTTTTCTTCTAATTTTGGCATAGATAAAGCAGCAGGTTTTGTTCTTTTAGAGAGTAATCCAAATTGGTCCACTGATTCTATTTCATAAGAATATTCAATTCCTCTGATCACATCCACATCTTCAAATCTTAAAGCTTTCACATCTTTAATCATTTTTTCAGCTGATTGGAAAAAACTCTCTTTTGTCGTTTTGTAAATATTGTATGTTGCTGCTCTATCATCGCCTTTTATCCAATTAAGTATCACACCATTTGGAGTTATTTGTGCCAAAGTGATAGTTGGTTGTAGTGGAGATGAAAGGGTTTTGCCCATAACTGGAGCTAAAAGTTTTATGTCTGTTTCAAGATTGTCTTTATCAACTGTTGATACTTTATAAAAATTTGTTTTGTCATTTTCTTCAATTTTATGTTCAAAAGTATTATCATCTTTTCCAGCAGTGAAAATCTTTTTAAATCCTCTATCTGCTTCATCACTAGTGTAAATATTATAACCAACCACATCTATTTGTGCACTAGGTTTCCAAGTAAGCATAATCTTCTTTGGTTTCTCTTTTGTAGCTTCAAGATTTGTTACTGCAATTGGCAAAGCTTTTGTTGTTGCCGTTACTACTTCGCTAGGATTGGATTCTATCCCATCAAAACTAATAGCCTTAAGCCTATAGTTATAAGTTTGTGCATCTTTGAGATTTGCATCTATAAATTCTACATTTAATCTATTTTTTATTGGAGCTATTTTTTTCCATTCAGCTTCTGTTGGAGTACTTTTTTCTAACAAATATTCTTTGATAGATAAAAGGTCATGCGGTCGCCATTCGATTCTTACTTTTCTAGGAAGATTACTTGTTGCATTTATAAATGAAACCGAGTCAAAAATAGGATATGTTCTTACTGCCCTTGCATCACTTGGATTTGATTCGAAGCCATTTTCACCAATAACAGAGACACAATAAGCATATTGGGTTTTTGGAGTCAAGTCACTGTCTATAAAATGTTTTGCATATTTATCGGTCAGTGTTCCAACTCTTGTATATTTGGAACCCTCTTTTTCTAAGTCTTTTCTATAAATATAGTATCCACTAATTTTTTCCTTATCTGTTCCAATCCATTCGATACTTACTGATTTTATATCTGGTAATATTTTGATTGTTTGAACATCTAAAACAGGTAATTTTTCATCTATTTTTGGTTCGCTATTTGGTGTTTGAAGGTTTTTTGGAGCCTCACAGCCAGTCGCCAACATCAGTAAAGCAGTTAGAGATATACTCTTTATTAATCTTTTCATTTATAATTCCTTTGTCAAAGTTTTGGTTTATTAATTTTTGCATTTCAGTTGGTATATCTGAAACAAATTTAAAGTCTTGATTTGTTATTGGATGTCTTAAATAGAGACTATATGCGTGCAAAAAAATTCTTTTAATGCTACTATCTTTGCCCTTAAATCCGTATAAATCATCCCCAAGAATTCGTCTATTGAGAGACTCCAAATGAACTCTTATTTGGTGGGTTCGTCCTGTAAAAAGTTTCGCGCAAATGAGTTCATATTTATGACTATTTTCTTGTGTATTTTTATTTTCTGCTAACTTTTTAAAAGCTGTTTTAGCAAATCGTCCATCTTTATTTACCGCCATTTTTAGTCTTTGATTTGGATTTCTCCCAATTGGTTTTTCGACCACAACATCTTCTTTTAAAGGAATATCAATACAAGCGATATAGTACCTTCCCATACTTTTTTCTTCAAGTTGAAGTGAGAGACTAGTATGTGCTTCATTTGTTTTGGCAACAACCAAAAGCCCACTAGTCCCCTTATCTAGCCTATGCACTATCCCATATCTTTCTTCTCCACTTATAGTTGAAAGTGAAATTTTTTTGAGTTTTAACCAGTCGACTAAAGTGGGTTCTTTCACACTTGGTGCCCCATGGACAACAAGACCTGTGGGCTTATTGATAACTAAAATAAACTCATCTTCGTAAATAATTTTTACATCAAATTGTAAAATTTCATCTGATGAAAAATGACTTTCAGTCGGGGTTGCTTCTTTAAATAGTACCGTAATCTCTTGTCCAATTTTCAATTTTTGTCCATTTTTAATGACAATTTTATTATCTATTTCTACGCAATTATTTTTGATGAGTGCTTCAACTTGATTTCTTGTTTGATGCAATGCTGTAGATAAGAATTTATCTATTCTTTCTTCTGTTTCTGCTATGTATTTTTGAGTCATTTTGATATTCTTTCAGTCTATTTAAGGTATTGTTTCGTCATGAATTTTTTTGATAAACGAATAGTATCACATTTTAATTATGAACTTATATTGTTTATATTTCCGTTGATTATTTTATCTCATGTGCTTGTGGGCGAGATAAGTGATATGTTAGCACAAAAACAACTTATTTATTATTTTATAGCTTTTATGTTATTTGTAGTTGTTTTAATTTTACCAATTAGAGAAGCTATCGATATCATCCCTTTTTTTTATTGGCTTGGAATTCTTTTATTAGTAGCTGTATTGCTTTTTGGTACGGAAAAGCTTGGTGCTAGTCGATGGCTATTTATCCCTTTGATAAATCTCACCATACAGCCATCTGAGCTTATAAAACCTCTTTTTTTACTGCAAATGGCATTTCTAGTCCATAAAAATCCCCCTCCTAAAAATGGGTATGAAATCAAAGATTTTGCTTATTTTTCATTTTTCATTCTTATACCTTTCGGACTTATAGCGATTGAACCAGACCTAGGAACAGGATTGGTTTTTTTACTCGTTGGCTATGGAATACTTTTTATTGTTGGTATTCAAAAAAGAATAATAATATGGATACTGGTAAGCCTCGCGATTGTTTCCCCGCTTTTATATACATATGGTATGAAAGATTATCAAAAAAAACGAGTAACCGACTTCTTGGCTGAAAAGCCTAGCTATCATGTGCAACAGTCTATGATTGCGATAGGTTCTGGTGGACTTCTTGGAAAAGTTGAAGATGAGGCTACACAGGCACAACTTAAATTTTTACCAATTGCTACGAGTGATTTTATTTTTGCTTATGTTGTTGAAAGATATGGTTTTTTAGGAGCTTTTGGACTAGTAGCTATGTATTTACTTCTTATTTCGTATCTTCTTTTGTTAAATTTTACCTTCAAAAATGATTTTCTTATCACTGTTTTTGCAAGTGGAGTTGGCCTTCTCATTTTCTTTAATATGAGTGTTAATATTCTTATGGTTATTGGTTTTGCACCAGTCGTTGGGATTCCATTGCCTATATTTAGTTATGGAGGGAGTAGTTTTATTAATTATATTGTTATTATTGCCATTTTAGAAAATTTACTCGCTTTTAGATTTAAAGTTGGATATAAGTATGAGAAAAAATTTTAAATACCTCATTTCTTAAAAATAGTACCCAATACTTACTATTGATATATCATTTGGTTTATACTCAATGTTATCAACTTTTGTTGCATCAGTTGCAAATAATTTTTGAATTCCAAATTCAAAGTTTAAATATCTAACTCCTACTTGTAATCCACTAATTTTTGTAGAGATAGATTTACCACTACTTAAATCATATTGAGAAGCACCAGCACTTACTCCAGCAAAAAATGACATAGTTTGTTGAATGGGCTTGAAAATATAATCAGCAGAAGCTAATATTGTCATACCTAAACCATAATTAAATGTTCCGTAATATCTAAAGTTAGCATTTAAAATACCAATCTTTCCATTAACTCCAGCAGAAGATTTTATTTCTTTGCTTGAAGAACTCTCCATTGTAACATTTTCACTGGATACAGAAATTAATCCAAATACATTTTTAATTTGAGCACTCCCATTACTTTTTAAAAAGAAATTAGGAGATTTTGAAATATCACAATCTGCAGCAATTCCACTTGCAATATTTTGAGTTCCATAAAATCCACCACCATACTCAGCTTGAATAATGCTATTCGCACCAAGTTTTCTTGCTTTAACTTTTAATAATTCAAATAATTCTTCTTTTGTGCCGCTAGTGCTAGCAACTGAAACTTTATCAATATTTTTGCAAAAATGATTGATAAAGTTCTCGCTGATGTAAATATCATCAGAAGCCACACTATGTACCCCCAAAAGCAAAGGTACTATTAATAACTTTTTATTCATCTTACACCCCAATTTCTAAAACATCTAAGATACAATTGGGTACTTTTATTTACACTTACTACTTTTCCATCATGAAAATCAACAGCTAAGGCGTCGTTTGTATTTTGCATATTTGTAGTACTTGACCAGTATGCTTTATCAGTTTTAATATTATTAAACACAGTAATGTCTATAGCTGGATTGTATCTTGTTTTATCAGATAAGGTAAATAATTGATTAATATTCGGTAGATGCCAATCAGTTGAGCCATTTAAATCTAAATTTTCGCAATATGTGTATGCAGCAATCCAAGTAAATGTTGTGGCATTACTTTCATCAGTGGCATTATTGTCGGTCCAAACGATATCAGCACTTGTATCGTATACACTTGAATTTTTATCTCCAATGTAGTCAGCATTTGCAAAACTAATTGCAAAAACAATGACAAATATATATTGTAATATTTTCATAATTTTCCTCTATTTTATTCTACGTATACAACGAACATAATGTTCGCCATTTTTATTGCCATAGGTCATTAAACCATTACCGTAATACATAATCCAATAAGAATCTGATACAGGCCCCTTGTATAAAGTTTCTGACCAAAAATGAGTTACTGTTGAACTGCTTTGTGTAAAAGCACTATCAATAATATTTCCTGTATCGGTACTATTTCTATCTACTATACTATTAAGCTCATCAATAGTTGGTAATGACCAATCTTGGGTACCTGATATACTTAAATTATCACAGTATATCTTTGCATTATCCCAATTTTTTAATATTGCTTGATCATCATCGTGCCATTGAAGTTTTGAACTATTATCAGTCACAACAACATCATTTTTTACAAAATTTCTTATCACACCATAAGTACCATTACCATCACCACTTGCATTACTTTCTTGACAACCTATTTGAGTTGTTGGATTAGTTTTATCAAAACAAACTGTTTGATTAGTTTTTAAAATAGTATTTACAGGCAAGAATGTGTAGTTTCCATCCATTGCGTATCTTGTAGATTGTAGAGATGTAGCCATTGTGTTAACTGCACCATCAAAAGAATCTACTTCCTCAATAAACTTTTTATTAAAATATTTTTCAAATATTGCAATAGATGTATTGTTTTCTATAAAATTTGATACATTAATACCCAGCGAACTAATAGTATTTATGCTATTGACACCTGTTAACACTGAAATAAAATAATCGGTTAAACTTGGATTTTTGAGCGCTGTATAACTAATAGCCGATACTTTCGAAAGATTTAAATCATTTAATTCTATATAATCTTTAGAAAAATTTTCTATACTACTACCGATGCCTAAAATAGTAGCTAATTTAGTTTTCGTATTCTCGTTTATCGCAATAATTGTAGTAACTGGCGAGATTACATTTCCAGCCTTGGTTGACATATTTATATCAAGTGATGTATTGAGTTCTTTAACTTCTCCGTTTTGTAATGTAATGTTATATCCAGGAGAAGTGTTAAAAAGATAGATATTTGTTGATTCGTTGTAATCAGCAGACAACGAATTACCAAATGATGTTATATTGGCATCTTTAACATAACTTATTTCCATAGCTTTTATTTTTCTTCCAGCATCTGGGTCTATAATCTTTGTTATTAGAAATTCTAAAGGGCTACTTTCAAGTCCTTCACTATCTTTAAGAGTAAGATTGAAGTCATAGAATCCATAACTATTATTTAAATCTATCGGTATGCTTGCTCTACCGGTGGAATTGATATCTATACTTACATTAATATCATTCACAAATACACTCGCATTTATTTCCCCAGAAATAATTAAAGTAACTTTATCTAAAATTGTGGTCGTATTGTTTTCTGGGCTAATCAATGTCGGAGCCGAAGGTGGAATCTTTGATTTTGTTACCATAAATAGTAAAGAACTACTTTCATTGTTAGCTTTATCTTTAAGAGTTATATTAAAGTCATAGAATCCGTAACTATTATTCAAATCTAAAGTAATATTAGCATCGCCAGTAGAATTTATATCTTTGCTTGTAGAATTGCCATCTACCCAAACAGTTGCATTTATCTCCCCAGATATTATTATGCTTATAGTATCTGAGTAAGTTGTTTTATTGTTTTCGGGGCTTTTTAAAGTAGGTAAAGCTGGCGGTGTTGTGTCAGCAATGTTACTTTCCGTATTATTACTTTCATCCGTTCCAGGACTAAAAGAGCCACTTCCGCATCCACTAAAAAACAAAGTGCTCATTATCATAATTAGGAAAAACCTAGTTACTCTCTTTATGTATTTACTATTTATTGTCATTATTACCATTTGAAACCTTAAATGAGAGTTATTTAAAAAATTACTATACAAGTATCATTATGAGGATGATTTTAGCGATATTGTTCTTAAAATTTAACTTATAAGTCCCCATTTCTCTATAAATACATCGTCAATATCAATAATTTTTCGTTTCCTTAAATCATCCAAAACACTTTGTGTACAAGTAACATCATCAGGCCATCTTCTTGTAAATCCATCCAAATTATTTTTATTGGTTGCATCAATGCCAATCATATTATCTTCTATAAAAATATCTCGATTGCTATCGATATTATTAACAACTCTCCATAAAAGCATATATGGATTATCAAGATGATTATTTTTGACATCAACCATAACCAAAATTTTAATATGTAAAAAGAGAATTTTGAGTTCATCAAAAAGCTCTTTTTGGCTTCTATTTTTTTCAACCGCAAGGACAGTGATAGGATTTTTTGTGTCGGTGTGATATTGTTTAAGACCCACTACTTCATTTGTAATATTTTGGATTTTATGAAGAAGTTCCTCATCACTGATTTGGATAATCCCACTATTTTTGAGTTCTTCTCCTGTACAGTCAATCCCGAGTTTCCCACCAACTGCAAATTTTGGACTAGAGTGATCAAGAGCATCTACAACTCCTCTTGTAATGAGCATCTCATCTGGACTGATTCGGTTGAGTATCCATTTTGTAATCGCTTCATCATCGTGCAGTTCAGGGGCATCTGCTCCAACGAAAATAGCATGTTTAACAAAACTCATTTGTCCAACTCCCCAAAAAGCGTGCATCATTTGAGTAGCATGTCCTGGGTAGTTAACATTGATTTTTGCTAAGATGAGATTATGAAAAACTCCATTTTCAGGCATATAGTAATCTATCAAATCAGGTGCTGTTGTTTTTAAAAGTGGGAGGAAAATTCTCTCCGTTGCATATCCCATATATTTATCTTCCAAAGGAGGTTTTCCAACAACAGTTGCAGCAAAAATAGGATGAGTTTTACTTGTGATACAAGTGACATCAAGAACTGGGTATTCCTCTTCAAGTGTGTAATATCCTGTATGGTCACCAAAAGGTCCCTCTATTCTTAACTTTTCAGGGTCAACAAATCCCTCGATAACAAAATCAACATCATGAGGGACATAAATATCATTTGTGATAGATTTGACAAGCTTCGCATTTTCTTTTTTTACAAATCCATACAGCATAAGCTCAAAAACACCAATAGGAAGTGGTGCTTGTCCACACCAAATATACATAGGATCACCACCAATACCAATACTTACAGGCATTTTTTTACCTGCTTTTTTGTATTCATGGAAGAAGTGGTTGCTATCTTTGTGGATTTGCCAGTGAAGTCCTAGTTGCCCATCGTTATACACTTGGAGTCGATACATCCCAACATTGTTCATTTTGCCATCAAGTGAGGTGGTATAGACTTGTCCCATCGTGATAAAAGCTCCACCATCTTGCTCCCAAGTAGTAAGAATCGGTAAGTCACTTAGTTTTGCATCTTTTCCTAATCGTATAATCTCTTGAGAAACTCCTCTTTTAGAGAGCTTTTTTGGCGGGACATTTTTGAGATTAAAGAGTTTTCCAAAAAGTGCTAACTTATCACTCCAACCTTGTGGTGGCTTCATTTTGAGTAAACTTTCTATTTCAGAAGCTATTTTATCTGCATCTCCTATAAAAAGTTCAACCGCTTTGCTATTACAAAAAACATTCATCAACACTGGAGTTGTAAATTTTTTCCCTGTTTTTTTATCTATTGGATTTGTAAAAAGTATCGCTTTGCTATTTGGTGTTTTGACTTCGATGTAAGCAATATGGGGAATCTCAAGATAGATATCAAGTGGTTCATCTATGATTTTGAGTAGGTCATTTTCTTGAAGTCGTTTAATTGTTTCGTTAATGGTATATGACACGATAAAATCCTTTGTGTGTTTCTCTGTATTGTATAAAATAATAAAAAAGATTATAGCAATAAACGATAAAAATTTGTCTTGAAACATAAGTAAAGATAAATTTTAATCTGTTAAGATTGTCTGATAAAATAGAATAAAAAGGGAAAAATATGAAAAAATTAGTTTTAACTATGGGGATTTTTGGATTGGTTGTACAAACACTTCAAGCAAAAGAGGTAAGAACTGCACCAGTTCTTTTTGAAAAAAAATGTCAAATGTGTCATGCTTCGACACTTCCAAAAACACCACAAGAACAAAATAAAATGGTATCACCTCCCATGGCAGTAGTGATGAAAAATACAGTTATGGGAATCGATGCTGAACTTGATGCTGGTACACCTGAGGGTGAAATTCGTAAAATTGCAATCCCTTTTATGAAAGAGTATCTTTACAATCCAGATAGAAAAAAGTCAAATTGTGAAGATATCTCTTTTGATAGATTTGGTGTGATGCCATCACTCAAAGGATTTATTACTGAGGAGGAACTTGATGTGGTACTTCCGTGGGTGTATGATACTTTTAAGCCAACAAAAGTGAATGGTAAATGGATTGGGAAAAAATAGGAGTTTTGTCTGAAAAGGGGTTATCAATCTTTTAAATGCCGCAACCCTTATCAACTCTCCGCACTGAAGATTTTGTAGAAGATAGTATTTTAAGCGTATTCAAGAGTGAAAAACTCACTCTTGGATACAAATCTCTTTTTCGTTAATATTTACAATTGTATTGTATGCAACAATGATAACTATCAAAGTTACAGCAGTTATTAACACATACGAAAGGATAAACAAAGCGATATCTTTCGTATGATGGAACATCAACATAGAACTAATCGCCATCGCTGCTACTGGAAATACAAAAGCCCACCAAGAGATGAAAAACTTGATTTTGATAAAATTTTTGTACATAAAAGCAACTAAAAATGTAAAAAACAATCCCATATTAAAAAGCATCAAAGCAAAAGTATCAATATGCCCATATAGTTTTACATAAGCGATAAAACCAACCGCTGGTGGAGCGATAAGGATAAAAAGTGTTGGCATAAATTTACTAGCCATTTGATGGTGAAAAATAATACGATTTAAAATAAGGGCAAAAAGGACAATCCAAAAAAACATCCCAACGCTAAAAAAATAGTTTAAAATCCCTGCATTTGCAAATCCAACACCACCTACAGGGACAAGAACATTTCCAACGATTGGGATAAACCAAGCTGGATTTGAGTGATCGAGCACTTGATTTTTATTGATCCAAAAACTTATCGTGTACATTGTAAGTACAAAATGCAAAATAACTCCAAGATACCAAAGCCATGCACTTAAAGATACAAATTCCTCTTTATAAATAATCGCTAACATCAACATTGAAATAGAGATAGCTGCAAAAAAATTGATACGAATCGGGTGATTAAATTCAGCTATGACAGCTTGTTTGTATTTGAAATATTTCAGCATATAAATAACTGAAATTACCGCAAAAGTAATCGTTGTGATATACATAAAAATTGTTCCGATAATTGAGGGAAACCCAAGCCAAATATGAGCTTTTTGGTAAGTAATAGTTAGCCCACCAAGTCCCATAACAATTGCATACATCATAATAGGAAAAAATTTTAACCGATTTTGTTCACATTCACATTCACATTCACATTTAATACCATTTTCCATTGAAATTCCTTATAATAAAAATAGGTTTGGATTATAACGGAATCTATGTAAAGATTTTCTTGTTTGTGAGGGTAGTGAATTTATATTCTAAAAGTTTTATAACAAAGAGGTATTTTTCTTTTTCTTTTTCTGCTACGGTAGTAATAAGATGTTTATTTTTTTGGAAAGTTTCCCAAACTCTGAGACTGGGTTCTGGTCGTTTTTTTATCCAAAGAGCAATTGAAGTTGCTCCGTTTATAAGCCCTTGATAAAATTTAGCTTCCTCTTTTTTGCTTTCTTTTTTGAGTCTTTTCCAATCCTTTTCCAGAACCTCATGTGCTTCCACAAAGTGATTGTTGTACACCATTTGTGTAAACTCTTCGATATTATTCCTCAAGAATAGTCCCTAAAAGTTTATCTCCCACAAGTTCAGTTATTTTTACATTGTAAATTTTTCCAAATAGTACAGTCTCACCTGATTCGATTTCATTGATATAAATTTCGCCGTCAATATCTCTTTCCCACGATAATTTTCTAGCACTTAAAAGCAAATCATGCTCATCACTTACAGCTTCAACGACGACAGGAAAAACCTTCCCGACATCCTTTCGCATACTTTTGAGTGTGGTTTCTTTTATGATTGCTCCTAAAATTTCAGCCCTTTTATCGATAATCTTTTGTGGGATTTTTTCACTCATCTCATAAGCACTTGTATCTTCTTCATCGCTATAACTAAACACATTTGCTCTATCAAACTCATATTCTTTTACAAATTCACAAAGCTCTTTAAAATCATCCTCGCTCTCCCCAGGATGTCCAACTATAAAAGTGCTTCTTACAAAAGAATTTGGAACTTTTCTCATCGCCCCCATTAATTCTTTTAGTTTTTCACTCCCTTTGCCTCTTTTCATAATTTTCAGCAAAGTGTCAGAAATGTGTTGGAGTGGCATATCATAATAAGTGTGAAATACGGGACTATTTGCTATTTTTTCTATTAATTTTATGGTTGTCGTTGATGGATAAAGATAAAGTATCCTTGCGCTTTTAACTCCAGCAATTCTTTCAACTGTATCAATAAGTTGCTCCAAACCATCGTTTACATCGTTGTCTCTTAAAAATGAACTACTATCTTGACTTACAAATGAAAAATCGTAGTAGCCATTACTAACCATATTTTGAAGTTCTTTTTCTATCGATTCTAGCGTTCTACTTTGAAGTTTCCCTTTGAAGTTTGGTATCGCACAAAAAGCACACGACTGGTTGCACCCCTCACTTAGTTTGATATACCCGTGAAAATTAGACCCTGTGATAACCCTATCAAGTGTCTCATCAGCTAAAAAAACTCTCGGTGAGAATTGACTTCTTTTCTCTTCTACAAGTTTATCAATCACATCATAATCCCCGACACCAGTAAAGATATCCACTTCACTAAGTTCATTTTGAAGCTCATCTTTGTATCTTTGAGAAAGACATCCAGCCATCACAAGGAGTGAACTCTCTTTTCTTTGCTCGTGGAGGGTAAGGATTGTATTTAATGATTCCTCTTTGGCACTTTCTATAAAGCCACAAGTATTGACGATGATAAGGTCAGCCTCGTTTGCGTCATCTGTCATAGTATATTCTTTGAGACGACCAAGCATCACTTCACTATCGATTAAGTTTTTTGTACAGCCAAGGCTTACAAGGTGGAGTTTTTTTCCCATAATTTTCCTAAATATATTATTTTATTTCTTAGATTGTAACAAAAAAAGGTAAAAAACAATACAATTATTACCATACCATCTTAAATTTACTTTTGGGATTTAATGAAAAATTTGGGTGCCTAAAAACTTAAGCAAACTACTATACTATAGGTTTTAAAGAAGGTTTATTTACAAATGGCTGTCTTGGGCTTGCACTCTCTTTGAGAAAAAAACACTAAAACTTGTCCAAAACTAGCGAATAGCGGCTTTGCGAAGCAAAAAGTTTCCTTGAAAATGCTCAAAAAATAACACCAAAAAACGAGGTTCAAGACGAGGAATTATCAGATACTTTTGTAATGCATTTGGTTCAAGCAGAAGACCTCAAAACCTACAAGAAATCATCTTTCTTGTGCTTGCACTCTCTGTGAGAAAAAGTATGTTTACAAACGACAAATTCTCAAAAATTTAGCCTTAGAGCCACTTGCAAATTCAAAGATTTTGAGTATGAATAGTAGCAATTATTAGATTTTCACTTTAAAAATCACTTTTTGCTCCATGCAAATGGTTGTTTTTAAAGGGAAAGATGATGATTGAAACTGTTTATAATCATTTGTTTGAATTTGCAAGTGGCTCACTTGTATGATTTATGAAATTAGTAGCCATAATGTGATGAAACTGGACACATAACTAAAATAAAAGTGCCATTATAGTACTTATTTTGTTATTTTAGTTCGTAGATAAAAACTCTTTAAAGTATCTTCTCGTAAGCTCTATTTTGTCCTCTTTTGAGATAAATTGTTTTTTGCCCAAAGATTGTATCCTTTCGCTAAAAATATATTTTTCGATAAGGTTCAGATTTTGTAATTTTGTAAATAACCCCAAAGTAAAACTAGAATTTTTTATCTTCGTAGCATAAAGGAGATGGAGTTCTTCTATCTCTTGTGGAGTTGAAAAAGTAAGATGTAAAGAGAGGATAAATTCAATCTCATCAAATAAAAAATCCTTTTGTATCTCTTTTGAGTATTTTTCCACGATGATAGCTAGATTCCTATAGTCGGTATATTTGTTATCTGCATTTTGAAGATATTGATAAAGATTTGGTTTACTTATTTTCCATTGGTAGAGTGTACTTTTTGTGATTTCAAACTTCTCTAAAATATCTTTATTTTTCAACATTTCTTATTATCCTACTACTTTTTGATGAAATATTATATTTAGTCTTATTATTAGACTCAATTGTAATTTTTAAGATTTTTATTATTTACTATAGGAATATTTAAGAATTAAAAAACTATTATTTGTTACAAGTATTTATAATAGGAATTTAATATTATTAATATAATCCTATTACTGGAATATTAAAAAATAAAAGGAACCCAAAAGATGAACAAAAAATTAAAAATAACACTCGCTTTAGGTGTAGCAACTTTGCTATTTACAGGATGTGGAGGGGGAAGTAGTGACACTGATACCCAAACTACAACAAGTATTGATGGAAAAGTAGCTGATGGTTATCTTAATAATGCAAAAGTATGTTTAGATAAAAATGAAAATGGAAAATGTGATACAGATGAACCAAATACACTCAGTATAAATGGGAATTACCAACTAAAAAATGTAACAACTGCAGATATAGGTAAGTATCCTATTTTGGTTGAGGTTACAACTAATACAATTGACTTAGATGATGGTAATGCTATTGTCAATGGATATACTTTAACTGCTCCAAAAGATAGTACAAGTTTTATATCTCCGATTACAACTTTACTTAAAAATGAAATTGATAAATGTCCTGTTTTGACAACAGAAGAAGCTACAAGTAAAGTTGCTACAAAATTAAATTTAACTTCAAATGATACGAAATTATTAACAGATTATGTAGCAAATAATAGCGATACTGAATCCTCAAAACTTCATGAAGTTGCTAAAGTTGTAGCAACTCTACAAGGAGCACTAGAACAAAAAATTACTCAAAATGGCACGACTATTACAAATGATAATAAAAAAGCCGTTGTCAATCAAATTTTAAACAATATATACACTGACATCCATAATACATCTACACAAATTAGAAATGGAACATTGGCAAGTGCTATCAATACAACAACAAAAGTTAATAGTGCAAATATTACAGCTGATGATATATCAATATCAGTTAAAGATTTAGACTTAAAAGAAAGTGGCACGATTGATAAATTCTCAGGACTTAAAAATGCTATCTATTTTGGATTTGAACATAATGAAAACACAAATGATATAGAAATTGAAGCAGCGGTTTTTGATGATGATAGCTGGGATTTTGGAAGAGCACCATTTTCTGATGGTACAAATGCAATTAACAATTCTAAATCAGCTATTGGAAATGCAACACCAATCACAACAAATGCCGATGGAGAAATAGAATACACAAACGAAAATCTAAAACATCCTAGATTTTCTTTAATTCCATTGCAAGGTAAAAGCTATACTGTAAAAGAAATTATTACAATTATGCAAGATGGTTATTCTGTAGAGTTAAGTGAATTAGACTCATCAAAACTATCAAATACCATCAATTTTACAGATGATAGCGATAAGTTTTATATGTTTATTGTAAAAACAAAATCAACTAATCAATATGTTAGAAGTATCTGCAAAAATCGGTCTCACTTGAACACTAATTTCAGAAACACTTGAACAGTGTTTACACTTTTACTTGAACACTGATTTCGGAAACACTTGAACACTTTTTCAGTGAGACCGAAAAATCAGTTTTATTTAAGTTAAGGATATTTTCTAGATTAACTATACTTCTGCAAATTATTTG
>CAMCYD010000033.1 GCA_945883785.1 Helicobacter pylori PMSS1 | reverse complement strand
TGAAGAGGTTTTAAGAGCAGTTGACAAGTTGAATTCTCGTCCTAGAAAATGTTTAGGATTTAAAACACCTTACGAGGTTTTTAGTGAATTGACAGGTTTGGATGGTAGAATGTTGGCAATGGGTATTCGTTAATGATGCGAATTCGCCTTCCTTTAAATTTTTATTTGATTTTTATTATTACATACCAGCAGCAGCAGGTGCATCAGAATCCGCAGCATGCGATACAAGGTAATCAAGAAGAGCTTTTTTATCTCCAGCACTCAAACCAGCAACACCAAGTTTTGCTAGTTTTCCATCATCTCCAAAAATTCTTGTCCATTGAGAACCAGCTTTTTCGGATGCACTTATTTTGTATTGATTTGCCAATGTTTTACCATCTGCACCAAACAACGATAGTACACCAAAACATAAAACCAACAGTCCTACACTTAACTTTTTCATATTTATCCTTTTTCGTAATTTTTTTGTAACGAATATTTTAACAGCTTATTTCTTTAATAAAACTTTTATAAGAAATGGTAAGTTTTATAATGCTACCTCCAGAAACACTATTTTATAGGTATTTTTGGATTTTGGTTACAGGAAAATTTTTGTGAGATATGGAAAAATAGTAATAATATACATAAGAATTATCAATAATAATAAAAAAATTATCTGAAGAGCCACTTGCAAATTCAAAGATTTTGAGTATGAATAGTAGCAATTATTAGATTTTCACTTTAAAAATTACTTTTTGCTCCTTCGCAAATGGTTATTTTTAAAGTAAAAAAATGATGATTGAAACTGTTTATAATCATTTGTTTGAATTTGCAAGTGACTCTAAAGTTTAATGAGTATGAATAAATGGCAATTCGATATAAAATTTTGCACCATTTGGCGTATTTTCAACATAAATATTTCCACTTAAACTATCCATGATGATACAGTGGCTCATATAAAGTCCTATTCCTGTACCATGAGTTTTGTCTTTTGTAGTAAAATTTTGCTCAAAGATTTTATCAATAATATCAAGAGAAATCCCCCCACCATTATCTTCGATAGTAATGATTACATTTTCATTACTTTTTTTTAATTCAACAATAACCCAAGGATTTTTAATTTTATTTTCCAATAATATATCTTTTGCATTATTCACAATATTGATAATAACTTCCGATAATTCCCCCGAAACCATTCTCATAACAATAGGACTATTATCTTCAATATCCCTGATAAGTTTAATGCCATTGTCCAAAAGTGTGATGTTGACAATATCTAAAGATTGTTTCACGGTATCTTGCAAAACAACATCTCGTACTTCTTTGGTTTCCATAAGATAATTTCTAAAAGTAGTGATAATGTCGGAAAGTCTTTGGGTACTATCATTTATTTTTTCACACATAGAAAACAATTCCTCATCACTAAGTGTTCCAAATTGTTTTTGTAAAATGATACTCGTTGAATATGTTGAAATTAGACTCAAAGGCTGTCTCCACTGATGGGCTATATTTCCAATCATTTCACCCATTGTAGCCATTTTTGCTTGCTCAAACAATTGCAACTCTTTTTGCATATTTTTATTCAACTCTTCAGCAACTCTTTTTTCTAAATTTTCTTTAAATTTTCTTTCATTGTCTATAAGCAATTCCGCATCATGAATATTTGCATTTATTTTTGAAGCTATTTGTCCTAATTCATCATTATAGGTTATTTTGATACCTTCTAAGGTGGTCGTTTTTTGAGATAAAAATCCAAAAAAACCATCAATACCATTTGCTAGATTTTGTAAAGAATTTAAAATGGTATGTTGCAATACATACCCAAAAATAAGAAATATTATCAAAGAGATAATAGAAATAATAAAAAATGTCCCGAGCATATTTGACATATTTGTATCTATCTCTTCCAGTCTGTTATTAAATTTTTCATTTGATTTAAGTATAAAAAAATCCAATTCTTCAAACATTTTTTCAGATATAGAATTAATCCCAGATAGATTGTCAACTCCATCTTCAAATTTTAACGCAAATTGATTTGGTAAAATTTTTGCCATACCATAATAGCTTTTGTACCTCATATTTAATTTTTCTAATATTTCTAATAATTCTTGATTATTGTTAAAAACCATAATGTGTTGTATCTCTTCAAAATTATTGATTATCTCTTTGTTCAAAATTTCAATCTTATTTGTATTAATCTCTTCATGTTTTTGGAGTAGTGACTGAGTAAGAATTGTTGTATGCAGGTTTGATATTTTATCTTTTAAACTATACGATATATTCTTAATTTGCAATTCTTTTGCTTGCATGGCTACAAAACTACTTTTCAAATAATCCGTAAACAAATAAGTCACAAAAGACATAATTATAATAATAATAGCCGCTAGTAAAGATAATATTCTAATCTTGCTTTTAATTGTGTTGTTTTTTAAAAAAATCATTCAAAATTATAACGAAAAAAAATAAATACTTTCATAAAAAATGTAATAATTTTGTAACTTTGCAGAATTGTCATTCAAAAAAATAATAATTTATTTGAGCCACTTGCAAATTCAAAGATTTTGAGTATGAATAGTAGCAATTATTAGATTTTCACTTTAAAAATCACTATAGCTATCACAAAGCAAACTAAAACATAGAAACTGTCATTGCGAGGCACGAAGCAATTCACGAAGCCGACTATGGATTGCTTCGTTCCTCGCAATGACATACAATATAAGCTTTAGTTTGCTTTTTGATGACAATATTTACTCCCTCTAAATGGTTATTTTTAAAGTGAAAAGATGATGATTGAAACTATTTATAATCATTTGTTTGAATTTGCAAGTGACTCATTTGTGAATTATTGTTCCTGTATTGTTTTTTATAATGACTTTATAATTTAACAAGCCATCTTTTACTGGAATTACAACCCTAAAATATCCCTCTTCAGGATGATTTCCTACTGTATATGATTTATAATATTGTGAGTCAAATTCTTCTTTAGCCGTTGGAACATTCAGTACAGCTTGAAAATCAAAAACAAATTTATTTTCAGTTTGTTCTTCATAATATTTAATTAATTTATAATTATTTGCTGTTGCTATTGTTAAGCTTTTATCCAATACATCTATCGTCAAAAGTGGTAAAATATTATATCTGCGAGAAAGAATAGAGTTGGTTTGTGGTGTTTGAACTGCAATTTTTTTTGTTGATTTCTTTGTTTTTAAAACTCTTTTTTTATGAAGATTTGTTTTTTTAGCTATTTTGGATTTTTTAACTAATTTTATTTTGTGCTTTGATGTTGTTTTTGAAGCTGATTTTACATTTTGCTTTGAAGTAGTTTCGTTTTTTGAGGTAGATATTGGTTCTAATTTTATGTTTTCTTTGGAAAGAGCATTCATTTCTTTGGCTGAAACCTCTATTGCATCGATAGGTTTTTCTTTTGCTACCTTAGACTCAATCAACTCAACTTTTTTTGGCTCTACTTTTTCAGTCTCAACTTTTTTTGGCTCGGCTTTTTTTATCTCTTTTGGAACTTCTATTTTGATAATTTTTTTAACTTCTTTTTTATCTTCTATTTTTTTGTCTGAAATAACTTTAACAGTCCTGTTTCCGTCATCTTTGCTATTTAAATTCGTAACGGTTCGCGGTGCAGGATTTTCTTCTGTTTGACTATTTACTGGTTCAAAAGGGTTTAATCTTGCAAATAAACCAATAGACAATAGAGATAAAATAAATAAAGTTTTCATCATTGTTCGGGCTCCAAATTTTTTAATTCAAAATAATCTTTTTGTAAAGAGGCATTTTCAAGTTGTAATCTTTTGATTTCCTCTTCTAATTGCACTTTTTTTGTTCTTAAATTCCCATAAGTATCAAGGGAATTTTTACCAGAAAACAATAAGCTAGCGATATAGTTAGCAAAAAATATTGTAATTATTATCGAAACTATTACACTAGGTGTAAACTTAAAACCCCTAATTATTTCTCTCATTATTTAGAAAATAATTGTTTCCCTAAATATTCACCATAACCTATTTCGCTACCGATATCAAGAAGTCTATTGTATTTAGCGATTCTATCACTTCTAGCTGTGCTTCCTGTTTTGATTTGTCCACAATTTAAAGCAACTGCAAAATCAGCAATAAATGCATCTTCACTTTCACCACTTCTGTGACTCATTACACAGTTGTAGTTATTTCGTTGTGCAAGTCTCACTGTTTGCATAGTTTCACTTACTGTCCCTATTTGATTTGGTTTGATTAAAATAGAATTTGCAATCCCTTTTTGGATTCCCTCATTCAATATATTTGCATTTGTTACAAATAAATCATCTCCAACTAATTGAATTTTATCCCCTAGTTTTTCTGTTAATATTTTCCATCCAGCCCAGTCATCTTCACTTAAGCCATCTTCAATAGAAACGATAGGATATTTTGAACAAAGATCAGCATAATAATTTACAAGTTCTTCGCTCGTAAGCTCTCTGTTTTCGCTTTCAAGTCTATATTTTCCATTTTCGCCCACAAGTTCACTAGCAGCAACATCAAGAGCGATAGCAATCTCTTCTCCCGGTTTATATCCAGCTAATTCGATAGCTTTTATGATAACTTGAATTGGTTCTTCATTTGATTTTAAGTTTGGAGCAAATCCACCCTCATCACCAACCGCAGTTGATTCACCCATATCGTTGATAACTTTTTTGAGATGATGATAGATTTCAGCACAAGCCCTTAACCCTTCATTGAAATTTGGTAATCCAACTGGCATAACCATATATTCTTGAAAGTCAACAGAATTATTTGCATGAGACCCGCCATTGATGATATTTAACATAGGAACAGGAATAGTCATAGCATTTGCTCCACCTAAATATCTATAAAGTGGTAATTTTAAACTGGCTGCTGCGGCTCTTGCAACTGCCATTGAAACACCGAGAACTGCATTTGCACCAAGGTTTGCATAGTTTGGAGTTCCGTCGATATCTTTCATAGTTGCATCAACTTCTGCTTGATTAAAAGGGCTAAGTCCTATCAGTTCTTCAGATATTGCAACATTTACATTTTCAACAGCTTTTTGTACACCTTTTCCCATATATCTTGTGCCACCATCTCTTAGTTCTAAAGCTTCTCTTTTCCCTGTACTTGCACCACTTGGTACTATCGCACTTGCTTTTGTTCCATCACTTAAAACAACCGTTGCTCTTACTGTTGGGTTACCTCTACTGTCCATAACCTCATCTGCATAAATATTATCAATATATACCATATTATAAATTCCTTCTTAAGTTTTTTTGAGTTGAATATGTTAACATAAAGTTACTTTAGCTTTTAAAAAAATAGTATTAAAAAAGGCTAGACAAAATCTGCCTAGCCTTTTAAAATTTCTAAAATACAAATCTATTAAAGATTATTCTACATCCGCATCGATGATATCATCATCTTTTTTCTTAGCCGAGCTTCCATCGCCTGTCGGTTCTCCACCTTGCTCTTTTTTATACATAGCTTCTGCCAATTTATGGCTAGCTTCTGTCAATTTTTTTGTAGCATCTTCAAGCTCAGTTTTAGTAGTATTATCATTTTTCAGCATAGCTTCAAGTTCTGCAGCTGCATCTATGATAGCTTTTTCTTCATCATCGCTTACTACACCTTTATTTTCCTCCAAGGATTTTTTAGTTTGGTGCAAAAGAGCTTCTGCTTGATTTTTAGATTCAACCAACTCTTTTCTTTTCATATCAGCTTCTTTATTTGCTTCTGCTTCATTTACCATTTTTGCGATTTCATCATCACTTAAACCTGACGACCCAGAAATTGTGATTTTATTCTCTTTTCCTGTTCCTTTATCTTTTGCACTTACATTGAGTACACCATTTGCATCAATATCAAATGTTACTTCGATTTGAGGAACTCCTCTTGGAGCTGCTGGGATATTGCTGAGTTCAAATTGTCCTAAAGATTTATTGTCTTTTGCAAATTCTCTCTCCCCTTGAGCCACTACGATACTCACCGCTGGTTGATTATCAGCAGCTGTTGAGAACACTTGCGATTTTTTCACTGGAATAGTTGTCCCTTTTTCTATAAGTTTAGTCATAACTCCACCCATAGTCTCAATTCCTAAAGAAAGTGGTGTAACATCAAGTAAAAGAACATCTTTCACATCTCCTCTAAGAACTCCACCTTGGATAGCTGCACCAGCTGCTACAACTTCATCTGGATTTACAGAGTTGTTGAGCTCTTTTCCAAAGTATTCTTTTACTATTTGTTGTGCTTTAGGGATTCTTGTACTTCCTCCAACCATAATAATTTCTTTAATGTCACTTTTGTCAAGTTTTGCATCTTTTAGTGCTGTTTTAATGTGTGCTAATGTTTCAGAGATTAAATCATCTGTCATAGACTCAAATTTTGCTCTTGTTAAAGATTTTACTAAGTGTTTTGGTCCACTTGCATCAGCTGTGATAAATGGAAGATTTATCTCAGTTTCATTTGTGCTACTTAACTCTTTTTTCGCTTTTTCAGCTTCATCTTTAAGTCTTTGCATCGCCATTTTGTCATTTTTAAGGTCAATGCCTGTATCTGATTTGAAATCATTTACAAGCATATCGATGATTCTATTATCAAAATCATCTCCACCTAAGAAAGCATTTCCATCTGTTGAAAGAACTTCAAATGTCCCATCACCGATTTCAAGTACAGTAACATCAAATGTTC
The DNA here is from genome assembly GCA_945883785.1 of Helicobacter pylori PMSS1. Lineage (GTDB taxonomy): Bacteria > Campylobacterota > Campylobacteria > Campylobacterales > Arcobacteraceae > CAIJNA01. Next base: position 13,513 of record CAMCYD010000033.1, on the reverse strand, counting down.
CCCCACCTAAATCGTAAACGATAACTTTCTCTTCACCTTTTTTGTCAAGTCCATACGCAAGTGATGCTGCTGTTGGCTCATTGATAATTCTAAGTACATTTAATCCTGCGATTGTTCCAGCTTCTTGAGTTGCTTTTCTTTGAGCATCATTGAAGTATGCTGGAACTGTAATAACAGCATCCGTTACGCTCTGACCAAGATAAGCTTCTGCATCTGTTTTTAATTTTGTTAAAATTTTTGCTGAAATCTCTTGTGGAGTATATACTTTTCCAGCGATTTCAACTGCTGCTGCTCCATTTCTGTTTACGATTTTGTACCCTACTTTACTCATAGCATCTTTTGCATGTTTTTCATCCATCATAAGACCCATAATTCTTTTGATTGAATATATTGTTTTTTCTGGATTTGTTACCGCTTGTCTTTTTGCTGGGTCTCCTACAAGAACCTCACCTTTATCTGTAAATGCTACAACTGATGGAGTTGTATTTTTACCCTCTTTATTTACGATGATTTTCGCTTCACCACCTTCATATACTGCCACACAACTATTTGTTGTTCCTAAATCTATTCCTATTACTTTACTCATATCTATATCCTTATTTTTATTTTATAAAATGGAGAAAACCCTCATTTATTTTTTATTCAAGTATGAAAAAACAAGTTTTTTCATACTTCACTCCTTGAGCTTCTCTTGCTTCTCTTATTTTTAACTTTTACTTTTTAACTCTTAAATTTATTCGATAGTTTATTGACATTACGGTCAAAGAAATCTACTTCTGACAAATACTTACCATCGCTGGTCTTAGCAATCTATCTTTCAGTTTATATCCTTTTTGAAGCACTTGAACTATCGCTCCATGCTCATGTTCATCACTATTGACTTGCATTACTGCATTGTGGTGTTCTGGGTCAAACTCATTTGATTCTACAGCGGAGATATTATTTTTTTCAAAAGAACTTATCAAATTTTTTAAAGTAAGTTCAACACCTTCTTTGATTTTTGGCAAAAGTTCTTCAGCTGGTGCTTCACTCTTTAAAGCAACAATTGCCATCTCAAGTGTATCAATAGTTGCCAACAAATCTTTTGCAAATTTTTCACTTGCATAATCTATCGCTTGATATTTTTCTCGCTCTAACCTCTTCTTGATATTTTCAAAATCTGCATGAGTTCTAAGATATTTATCCTCTGATTCTTTTACTCTATTTTCAGCATCTTGAACTTTCCCTTCCATATGAAGTTTGTATTCCTCCTCTAATGAAGCAAATTTTTCTTCAATATTTTCTTTCATATCCGTCATGCCATTCTCGTTTGACTCAGCACTCTCTTGTATTATTTCTTCGTTTAAAATTTCTTCTTTCAAATTATCCCCTTATAAAAATAATCATAATCTTTACTTAATTCACCAACCACCAAAATTTTCACACTATCAGTACCAATTTTACTTTTGTGGCAAACCCCCATAAATCCAGACGGGAGTAAATTTTCAAAATAAACCCCCTCTTTAAGATTTAACATAATATTTCCATGCATAAATTGACCAATAATATCTTCACTCAAATCATAGCGAACCGCTAATTGAAAAAAAAATTTGATATTTATCATACCAAATTCACTTTTTTGAAGATATCGATTCAATTCATCATAGAGTTGTGTTGCTCCAACTTGTTTTGCAACATCCAAAATATCATCCGCATCAAGTCCTATCATATCGTTTAAAAATCGATACAACGCAGAAGTATATTTCACAGTAATAACAAATGAACTAAACTCTAAAATCATATAAGAATTTTCAACATTTAAGATTCTTTGAAGTTTTTTCGATTGTTGTTGCATAACGAAAACACTCAATCCCATATTGTGTGCTAATGTTTTTAAATTATTATAATCAATACTTAAAAGCTCAAAATTAAGTTTATTTTTCCAGTAATCTTTCAAAGCTTCAATGCTCGGAGTTCTTCCGCTACTAATATGCTCTTGTTTCAAATATCCCTCATCACCCAACTTTTTGAAGTATCCTCGAATAGTTGCAGAAGAAAATGACAAATCATACATAGATTTCAATTGACTTGAACCAATTGGCTCAAGATTTTCTATATAAGCTCTGATGATTGAATGCAACAAAAACTCTTTTTTATCTATCATTTTTTCTACCGTTTCAAATTAATTGGCACTCCGATCCTATAAGTGCTAGAGAATTGTAGCAAATGTGATTTTGTTTGTCAAGTCTTTTCATACTTTTTTAGCACTCTTTGTTATTGAGTGCCAATCTATTCAATTTTAAATAATAAAAGTTTATAATTAATTAAAATTCTATCGGTAAATAAAAACTCAATTCAAAAGAATCATCTTCACTGAGAAAGTGGTTCTTTTTAAAGATTGAATAAGAGGGTTTAGTGGTAGCTTCATACCCACTTTGAGGAAGCCACTCATGAAATACCCAGTGGATAAATTTCAGTACATCTCCATACACCCCAACCAAATCAAACTTCGCATAGATACCATCTGAGATGATAAATTTTGGTAATTCACTTTTTGTTACAATTATCTCATCAGTTACTATACAAGCGATATATTGGCACGATTCAAGGGGTGTAATAGTTGGATTATCGTGATAAAGTGCTATTTGCTGAACATTCTTAAAATCATTTCCAAGTACCCAAGTATAGAGTTTTTGCCAAGTTTTTTTGATATTTTTATTGTAACCTTGATTTCTAATATAGTAACTTACCATTTTTGGCATCTTTACTATGGTGGGTTCTAGGTTTGAAAAATCAGCCTTAGAATTTGAAGAAAGTTCAAATTGTTCTAAAATTGCTCCGGAATAGAGTTTATAACCACCATTTTTCCACTCTTTTGGTGTCATATCAAAACGATTTTTAAACACCTTTAAAAAGGAAGTTTGAGAGCTATATCCACACATATTTGCTATATTTGAAATCGTAGAAAGTTTATTGGTTATAAGGAGGTTTGATGCTTTTTGTAACCGAATAGACTTGATACTTTCATAGATATTTTTTCCAAAAGCCTCTTTAAAAACCCGATGCATATAAAATTTACTAATTCCCAAATCATAACTAAGCCCTTCAATATCGATATTAATATCAATATGGGTATAGATATAAAACATGATGTCGTTGGCGATTTTTGTCCGTTTATCAAGTGTGTCTTTTTTCATAATTGCAATAATAACACAAGATAAGTTATAAAATAGCATAAATAATAAACACTATTAGGATATAAAATAAGCACTAATGGATAGTATTTGTAGCAATAATTATGGAGATTTTATTGTAGTATTTTCGTATTATGTCGTTACAAAATAAAATTAGGAGAAGATTATGGCAAAAATTAAAAAAGTATTGATAGCAAACAGAGGGGAAATAGCTCTAAGAATCGTAAGAGCTTGTAAAGAACTCGAAATCATAAGTGTAACTATTTTTTCTGAGGTCGACACAGAAGGTGTTTGGATAAAAAAATCTGATGAGTGCTACCCAATTATGGGTGACCCTATGCAAGCATACTTAAACTATGACACTATTATCTCATTGGCAAAAAAAGCTTCTTGTGATGCTATCCATCCTGGATATGGATTTTTAAGTGAGAGTGCAGAGTTTGCCCAAGCTTGTGCTGATAATGGGATTATTTTTATCGGTCCAAAACCAGAACATATTGCCCTTTTTGGGGACAAAATGGCTTCTAAAGTTGCTATGAAAGCTGTTGGGGTTCCTGTATTAGAAGGGACAGATGAGCCAGTTGCAAGTAAAGCTGAAGGTGCAAAAATAGCAAAACAAATCGGTTTCCCAATTATTATCAAAGCTGCATTTGGTGGTGGTGGAAGAGGTATGAGAATTGTGCGAAAAGAGAGTGAATTTGATTCATTATTTGAAAGTGCAACCAATGAAGCTATCAAATATTTTGGGAAAGGGGAATGTTTTATCGAAAAATATGTTGAAAATCCAAGACATATTGAGATTCAAATCGTTGCTGATAAATATGGAAATGTTGTCCATCTTGGGGAGAGAGATTGTTCAATCCAAAGAAGACACCAAAAAGTTATCGAAATCGCTCCATCTCCAAGATTAAATCCAGAAACAAGAAAAGAGCTTTTTAGAATATCAACAAAAGCGATGTTCAAACTTGGATATGAAAGTGTTGGAACGGTCGAATTTCTAGTAGATGAACAAGACAATATCTTTTTTATCGAGATGAATACAAGGGTTCAAGTAGAACATCCTGTAACTGAGGTAATTAGTGGAATAGATATTATTCAGAGGATGATTGAAATCGCAGAAGGTGATAAATTGAAGTTTTTACAAGAGGAGATTAAATTTAGAGGATATGCTATCGAGTTTAGAATCAATGCTGAAAATCCACAAAAAAACTTTATGCCATCAGTTGGAACAATCACAAACTATCTTACTCCAGGTGGTCCAGGTGTAAGACTAGATACAAGTGCATATGCTGGATACAAAATCCCATCAAACTACGATTCAATGGTTGGAAAACTAATCGTTTGGGCACTCGATTGGGATGGAGCTGTTAAAAAAGCAAAAAGAGCACTTGATGAATTTTATATCGATGGATTCCCTACAAATATCCCACTTCATAGAGAAATCGTCAGGGATGCAGACTTTATTAGTGGAAACTTAACCACTGGATATCTTGATACAAAAATGGATGTATTTAATCTCAATAGTGAAAAAACTATCAAAGATGAAGAGGAAAAAATGTCAAAAATTATGAAATTTATTGAGAAAATCAAATCTCATAAACTTGTAGTTAGAAACTAAAAAACTCTTCCTTCTATTCTTCAGTAATAATTGTGATTTACAATTATTACTGACAAATCAAATTCTTTAGCAGTTATTTGCTATTATCCCCATATGAAAAAAAAACCTTTCTCTTTAACTATTTTTTTGATACTTTTACATCTTTCTCTTATTCCTTTTTTGTATGCAAATGAACCACAACAATGGGGAGAAAATGTAAGTGGTGTCGCTACCAAATTTCATACATCAAAAAAAGAGATAGCTCTTACTTTTGATGCTTGTGGTGGTAGTCCATTTAGTAAAGGTTATGATAAGGAACTTATCGATTTTTTGACACTCTATAAGATACCAGTCACTCTTTTTTTAAATGGTGGTTGGATTGAAGCCAATCTTGATATTTTCAAAGAACTTCAAAAAAATCCCCTTTTTGAAATAGCAAATCATGGTATGAAACATAAGCCACTATCAATCAATGGAAAAGCTATCTATGGACGCAATGGCACACACTCAAAAGAAGAAGTTTTAGAAGAAGTTGAGGGAAACAATAAACTTCTCCAATCTCTTAATCAAAAAAGACCCCTATTTTTCCGTTCAGGAACCGCTTATTATGATGAGATAGCTGTAGATATTGTCAGAAAAGAGCTCCAGATGGAGATTGCTGGATTTAGTATCAATAGTGATGCTGGTGCAACTTATAGTAAAACTTCAATCATATCAGAGCTAATATCGGCTAGAAATGGTGATATTGTGATAGCTCATATGAATCATCCAGAGGGATTTACTGCCGAGGGTTATATGGAGGGTTTGAAGATTTTACAAGAGAAAGGATTTTCTTTTGTAAAGTTAAGTGATATTAAAAATCATCTTATCAAAATCCCTTAATTCAGAACTTCTAATCCAATCATAAACCAAAAAAGATACAATCTCAAAATGATAGAAAACACAGAAAATTATAATCAAAAAATAGAACTTCTTAATAGTTGGGCGAAAGCTTATTATACTTTAGATAATCCATTAGCAACCGATGAAGAGTATGATGTACTCTATCGTGAAGTGGTTGCTTTTGAAAAAGAAAATGGATGTATAGCTCCTAATTCCCCTACTCAAAGGGTCGGTGGTATTGTCCTCGATGAGTTTCAAAAAGCATCTCATCTCAGTCGTATGTGGTCGCAAGAAGATATTTTCAATGATGATGAGCTTGAAGATTGGATAAAACGAGCCTCAAAAGTGATAGATATCTCCAAAACAGCCCTCGTTTGCGAGCCAAAATTTGATGGAGCAAGTCTCAATCTTATCTATGAAGATGGTGTTTTAAAACAAGCGATAACAAGGGGCGATGGCTCTATTGGAGAAGATGTTACGAACAATGTCAAAACAATAGCTTCTATCCCTTTATCTATCTCTTATAGGGGATTAATAGAGATACGAGGTGAAGTTGTTATCAAAAAAGATGACTTTGAAGCGATAAATATTCAACGATTAGCAGACAATGAACCACCATTTGCAAATCCACGAAATGCGGCAGCTGGGAGTTTACGACAACTCGACTCATCCATTACTGCAAAAAGAAAACTCTTTTTTCAAGTTTGGGGAATTGGAGCAAATAGTTTAGAGTTCACAACCTACTCTCAAATGCTTGAATATATCTATAGTTTTGGTTTTCAAAAGCCTCCTCTTTTTAAAGTTTGTAGGACTTTCCAAGAGATACAAGAGAGTTACAATGCGATACTTCAAGCAAGAGACACCCTTTCAATGGGGCTCGATGGGATGGTTATCAAAGTGGATAATCTCCTCTTTCAAGATGATTTAGGCTACACTGTAAAATATCCAAGATGGTCGTGTGCTTATAAATTTCCAGCGGTTGAAAAAACAACTATTTTAAGGGATATTGTTTTGCAAGTGGGGAGAACTGGAGCGGTGACACCTGTCGCAATCGTAGAGCCAACTTTGATAGATGGTTCAACGGTTGGTCGTGCAACTTTACACAATTTTGATGAGATTGAAAGACTTGACCTTAAAATCGGTGATAGTGTGATTATTATAAAAAGTGGAGATATTATCCCTAAAATCACAAAGGTTTTGAGTGAGCGAAGAGATGGGAGTGAAAGAAAAATCATCCGCCCTACCCTTTGCCCAACTTGTCACAAAGAGCTACTAGATGAGGGAATCTTGATAAAATGTCAAAATATGGAGTGTCCCGACAGAGTTATAAACAGCATCATCTATTTTGCAAGTAAAAATTGTATGAATATCGATGGGCTTGGAAATAAGATAGTGGAACTCCTTGTAAACAAGGGAAAAATTAAAGATATTTTGGATTTGTATAGTTTGCAATATGAGGATTTAGAGGGATTAGAAAGTTTTAAAGAGAAAAAAATAACCAATCTTTTGAACTCGATTGAAAATACAAAAAATACAGAACTCCATAGGGTTATCAATGCTCTTGGAATCGAACATATCGGCGAAGTGGCAAGTAAACAACTCTGTGATAGATTTGGGCTTGATATTTTAGAAGTGAATGAGAGTGAGCTTTTAGAACTTGAAGGGATTGGTGGGCAGATGGCACTCTCTTTTTTAGAGTTTATAAGGGTCAATAAAGAGGTGGTTGAAAAACTATTTGCGATTATCAAACCAACCGTCAAAGAGAAAATTGAAGCAAAAGAGAATCTTTTCAAAGATAAAACAGTTGTTTTAACAGGAACAATGTCAAAAAGTAGAGATGAAATCAAAAAGATGTTAGAAAATCTAGGGGCAAAAATAGCAACATCGGTCTCTAAAAAAACAGATTTTGTGGTATATGGGGAAGATGCTGGAAGTAAGTATGACAAAGCTATTGCACTTGGTGTAAAAACTTTGGATGAAAATGAATTTAATAGTGTAATTGGAGAATAAGTTATGAGTGGATTTTTAGTTTTTATTTTAGTTTTATCGGTGTTGGTATTTGTTCACGAGCTTGGGCATTTTAGTGTTGCGAGGTATTTTGGTGTGACTGTGCATCAGTTTTCGATTGGGTTTGGACCAAAATTGATTACAAAATACTGGAAAGGGACAAACTGGAGTATCTCCCTTATCCCACTTGGTGGATATGTACAGATGAAAGGGCAAGAGGATTTGGATCCAGCAAAAACAAGTACAGATAGTGATAGCTACGGGGTGTTGACACCAACGAAGAGGATTTTTGTCTTGCTTGCTGGTCCATTTGCGAACTTTATCTTGGCATTTTTCTTGTATATTTTTATAGGCTTGATGGAACACAACGAACTCAGTAGCCAAATCGGTGGCGTTTTAAAAGGGAGTCCCGCTTATCAAGGAGGTCTTCGAGATGGCGATATGATTCTTGAAATAAATGATAAACCGATAACTCTTTGGAGTGAATTGCAAGCAACTATCAAAGACACAGAAGATGGAAAACTTTATGTTGCCGTTGATAGAAATGGGACAAAACTAACATTTTTGGTGATGCCTGAAAATCTTGATACAAAAAATATGTTTGGCGAAGATATCAAAAGAAAAATGATAGGTATTGCCCCTGGTAGTATCGTTAGCGTTTCATTTACTGTGAGTGAAAGTATCATTTATGGTTGGAATAAAACTATCGAATCAAGTAAACTTATCTTTCAAGGACTCCAAAAACTCCTTCAAGGGATAGTGCCAAGTAGTGAAGTTGGTGGGGTAATTTCGATTGGAAAAGTGATCTCTGATGCGAGTGATACAGGGATAGTTTCCCTTTTTATTATCGGAGCTTTAATATCTGTGAACCTTGGAGTTTTGAACCTTTTACCTATCCCCGCACTAGACGGTGGACATATAATGTTCAATCTTTATGAACTTATCACAAGACGAAAACCAAGCCAAAAAATCTTAATCAATCTCACAATCGGTGGCTGGGTAATACTTTTTGGGCTTATGGCTTTGGGACTTTATAATGATATAAATAGGTTCTTTTAAAAGAATAAGCAACAAAAAAGTGCGAACTTTTGATATCAATTTTTAAGCTAGAGAAAAATATTCGCTAGATTATTTTTCTCTAGCTCTTAGAAAATTATTCAGTATGTTTTTGTATTCTTGAATTAAAATTTGAAGCTTATTGCAAGTGTCTATATATGCAAAATCACTGTTTTCTTCTCTCGCGTTTTGTTCCATCTCTTTTGTTAATTCAAATATCATATTCAATTTCACACTTCCACTTGAGCCTTTAAAAGTATGGCAAATAGTTCTTATTGTTTCAAACTCTTTATCTTTACAGGCTTGGAGTAAAAGTGTCGATTTTCCCTCATAACCGCTAAAGAAAGATTTTAAAAGTTTTAAAACCATTTTCGTTGTAATACCAAATTCCTCGGCAACTTTTTCAACATCATATTGTACTTTATCGGCATCTTTGTCAACATTTTTAAAAGAATTTTCTACAACTGGCTCATCGTTTTTCATTATTAAATATTGAGACAATATCTTATCTAAAGTATTTGTATCGATAGGTTTCGGCAAATAGTTATCCATTCCTGCTTCAAAATATGTTTCTTTATCCCCTTTTATAGCATTTGCTGTTAATGCTACTATATTTGTGTGAGGAATATGATTTTCAATTTCATATTTTATAATTTCTTTTGTCGCATCAATTCCATTCATAATAGGCATTTGAATATCCATCAAAATCAAATCATAAAGAGCTGGATTTTTGCGATAAGCATCAATGGCCAATTTCCCATTTTCAACAATCTCTACTTCAATGGACCTTTTTTTGAGTAAAATTTCTATTAGCATTTGATTTGTTTTGTTATCTTCAGCTATTAAAACTTTATGTTTATTGAGCATATTAAGTGATTTTTGAGTGTTTAAATCATTTTTAATTATTTGATTACAAATATCTAAAGTAAGAATATAATAAAACTCAGCTCCTTTACCCGTATCGCTTTCTAACAAAAGTTCCCCACCAGCTAAAGAAACAATCTCTTTTGCAATAGATATTCCAAGTCCAGTACCACCAAATTTTCCACTAATAAATTTATCAGCTTGAGAAAATGCTTCAAAAATTAAGGATTGTTTCTCTTTGGGTATCCCGATTCCAGTATCTTTTACACTATATCTAATCCTCGCCGTAGTATCTGTTTTTGACAATAACTTTACATCAAAATGTATTTCACCCCCAGAAGTAAATTTAACGGCATTCCCTAATAAATTGATAAGAACTTGCTTTGATCTGCTACTATCGCATACCAAACAATCAGGTAGATTTTGATCAATAGTGATGAAATATTTAAGTCCCTTTGCCTCGATTTGAGTTGTAAATAATTTAGCCGTATTAAGCAATTCAAATTTACAATTATTTGGTTGTTTGTCTAATTCAAACTTTCCAGCTTCCATTTTGGAAAAATCTAAAATATCATTTATAATAGTTAACAAGATTTTAGAACTATTTTGGCACATATTTATGTATTCTAATTGTGCTTCATTGATATTGGTTTCTCTCAGAAGTGCTAAAAATCCAACGATACCATTGAGTGGTGTTCTGATTTCGTGACTCATATTGGCTAAAAAGATATCTTTTGATTTTTGCCCCTCTTTGGCTATGATGAGACTATTTGACAATTCTAATTGGTATTCAATTAAATTATTAATCATTAAAGAATCTTTTTCTTTGTTCTTTTTGATCTCCAATTCAAGCACTTCAGATAACTCTTTTAGTTTCTCTTTGGCTGAAATATTTTCAGAAATTCCAAGATAACCAACTACTTTTCCAGAATCATCAAGCTCAGGAGTAATCACAGTAGATGTCCAAACCAACTCACCACTTTTTGTAAGTTGTTTGATTTCGCCTTTCCATTCTTTCCCTTTTTTGATATCTTCCCAAAGATTTTGATATGCCTCTTCTGATGTATCGGGGTGTCTTAAAATATTATACGGTTTCCCGACTAATGCTTCTCGTTCGTATCCATAAGTTTTACAAAATGCCTCACTAGCATCTATGATGATACCATCAAAATCTGTTCTTGAGTAGATAACATTATTGCTAAGAATATTCATGGAGTTTTTCATTTCATATGTTTTTCGATTTAGTTTGTATATAAAAAGCAACAGTATCAAAGTAAAAATAAGCCCGATTCCTAAAAGAATATTAAAATCACGAAAAATAGCTTCAATAACTTTATCTTCACTTGAAATGATAAAAAAAGTTATTGCTCCAACAAAAAATACAATAACTGCATTTACGAAATAATAAATAAATTTATACACACACTCTCTCCTTTTTTCGTCTTTCTGCTATTGGGAGTTTTATAACAAATAAAGCCCCACCTTTTTTATTTGAAACCATAATTGTTCCACCCAAATGGCTTACAATTAATAATTTACTCATATACATTCCAAGACCAGTACCATTTTTTCCTTTTGTACTTACATAAGGCTCAAATATTGTTTCTAATAGTTCAGTAGGAATCCCTCCCGCATTATCTTGTATATAAATAATAAAAACATTATCTTCCCTTTCTATATTTATAGAAATTGTTGGATTTTCAATATGTTTTGTTTTAAATTCATCTATTGCATTTTTGATAATATTAATCATAACTTGAGTAAATTTAGAACTATTAAGTTCTATTGTCAAATTTTTGTCAAGATTAAAATGAATATTAAACTCGATATTATATTTTTGGATGTCTGCTTTTACAAGCGATATAAGTTGGTAAAAGATTGTTCCAATTTTCAGCTCTTCACGCAAATCTGACGGTTTTAAAAATTCTGAAAAATCATGAATTGTTTTACTCATATACTCTATCGTTTCGTTTGAGTTCTCAATAATCTCTGTTAACTCTTTTTTTGAATATTTACCAGTGAGATGCATCATCTCCAAATTGGCGATATTTAAACTAATAACATTAAGCGGTTGTTTCCATTGGTGTGCAATCATAGCTATCATCTCACCCATAATTGCGAATTTTGATTGGTTTATAATTGTTGCTTGAGTTTGCTCCAAATCTCTTGCTTGTTCTTGCAGTTTTAGATTTAAAGTATCATTATATTCTTGCAAATGCGCATTGTATGCTTCTGTTATTTTTGCATGCTCAAGTGCTAATCTTTCATTGATAATATATTTGCTAGCTTTATATATTATATTCTGCAAACTATTTTCATCAAATGGTTTCAAGATTAGATAACTTAATCCCTCATTTATGAGGTTAGTCAATATATCTATTTCGCTTGATGCGGTTATGACAATAAATATTTGATGAGGATTGATGGTGTGTATTTTTTCTATCAATTTATATTCAGTAATACATACCATTTCTACTATCACAATGTCATAATAATATGCTTTATTATCAAAAGAATTGATGTACTTTTCTATTCCAAGTTGCACATCACCCACAAAATCTATTTGATGAAAAATATCAAATAATAGCGTATTGTCAATATTAGACTCATCTAAAGGACTTAAGCTATCCTTTAGATACAACACATCCAAATCACCTGTGTATTTGTAAATATTATTTAGCGTATTCATATTAGACTTTGATTCTATTAAAAAAATTCTAAGTCTTCGTCATCCTCATCAACCGCTTTATTTTTTCCAGCTAACAAAGTTTCAAATAGAGTTATATTGTCTTCAAGTGAACCACAAAAATATGTAATATCCTCAACATTTTCTTCAAAAAACATATCTAGTACAAATTTTTTGATGTCATTAATTAAGAATTCTAGGATATCAAATGCTTCAAGCAACTCAACATTACTATTATCCAGTGTTATCTTTTCCAATACTTCAGTTAACCTCGAAAGCTGGGTCGCCTCATTTTGCAAACTATCAAAATGTGAAAATGTAGAATACAATTTGCCGAAATTAGCAATAATACTATCAAAAGCTTCTTCGTCATCATAATTTTTATACACGATTAAATCATAAGCCTCTCCTAAATCATTTAGAGAATCCATAAGAGCTACTTTTTGCGATTGAAAAAATTTGTAACTGTCTGGGTCACTTTTTTTTATCTTCTCCATAAAATCTTTTACATTTTCTTTTATTTTTATTTCTTCTTTTTTTTCTATTATTTTTTGATAATTACTTTTTGAAACTTCTTCGTTTTTATTTAATATCATATTGGCATATTTTTTAAATTTAATTCTTTCTTTCTCTTTTTTCATCTGGATAGTATTCAAAACCCTAAAGATAGTACTAAAAAGATTATCTAAATTAACAGGTTTTTTTAAAAATCCATCCACTCCAATATTTAATAAATCCACTAAATATTTTTCTTCTGTATAAGCAGATGAGATTAAAATAGCTTGATCAGAATTTCTTGCCCTTATCCCTTTTGCTAACATTATTCCATTGATTTTTGGCATTTGAATATCACTAATTACCAAATCAAAACTTTCTTTTCTATACATTTGCCATGCTTCATCGCCATCTTTGGCTGTTTTTATTAGTGAAAAATATTTACTTAATATATTTTTAAAAATCCCAAGTATTACAGTGTCATCATCAACCAAAAGAACTTTTTTGCCTTTTGCAAGTAATTTTAAAGCATTATCATCATTTATCATTTCATCTCCTCATATTGTATTTTATTTCTAAAGCTTATTTATCTCTTTTATAATATTAAAAATAGATAGTTCAGCCATAACGGCACCTATTTGATTTGCAACATTTGGCATACCATACACAACACAAGTTTGTTTATTTTGTCCATATGTTGGATATCCTAAATCTCTTAGATTTTTAAGTCCAACGGCTCCATCATCACCCATA